>JAHJMX010000016.1 GCA_018821175.1 Patescibacteria group bacterium | reverse complement strand
TCTCCATTGCTACATCGCCATCGCTATTGCCACGTCCACGACGGCCATCTCTTCTATCTCGACCACCTGAGCGGCCATTGTCACGACCATCTCGTCCATCTCTTCTATCTCGGCCACCTGAAGAATACCCGCTTGATCTTCCATCTCCACGTTTACCCCCTAGCTCTACCCTGTCCAACTCTTCTTCTGGATATCTATTAATAACTTCTTCGATAGCTAATGACAAAGCCTTTCTTGCTACTAATGCCATATCTTCAGGAGATACATTTTCTAACATTTCATTTACATATTTTTCCACAAACTTCGAAACTTCGGTATCCGCCTCTATACGTTTCACATAATTATCTACATCTACTTGAATTAGATCTTTTCGTTTAGGAACTTTCACTTCTTCAAAAGTTATTCCATTCATTGTTGCTATTTTATGTAAAGCACGGTGCTCTCTCAAGTTCGCAAGCACAATCGAAACTCCCTTTTCATTTGCACGACCAGTTCTACCACTTCTATGCACATAACTTTCAACATAATCTGGCACCCCAATATGAATAACATGCGTAAGTTTTGCTACATCAATACCTCTAGCTGCAACATCAGTTGCAACCAATAAGCTAATTTCTTTTCTTTTAAAAGATTCCATAATATGAGTTCTGTGTTTTTGTTCTATATCTCCATGCAAAACCCCTGTTGGATAACCAGCTTTAAGTAAAGCATCTCCGATTTCCTGTGTTTCACGTTTTGTTCTGCAGAACACGATCCCATACATATCTGTGTTAAGAGCCATATATCTCTTCAATGCAGACAATTTCTCGCGAGCTGGGACCATCATATATTGATGAGAAATTGCTAATTGATTACTTGAAGTAGACTTAATTTCGATACGCATAGATGAATGCATATATTTTTTTGCAATTTGCTCAATAGTTCGCGACATAGTTGCAGAAAAAAGAAGAGTTTGTTTATCATCAGGCGTAGTACTCAATATACTAGTAATATCCTCCACAAAGCCCATTTTTAACATTTCATCCGCTTCATCAAGAACTACCCACTGCACCTTATTAAGTTGCAGTACTTTTCTGTTCAACAAATCAAGCATACGACCAGGCGTACCTACAACAACATGTGCACCTCTTCTTATAGCGCGCATTTGATCTTGAATTGAAGCTCCTCCATATACAGCAACTACATTAAGATTATCCATATATTTAGAGAAGCCTGTCATATCTTTGGCAATTTGCATCGCAAGTTCTCTTGTTGGGCTAAGTACCAATGTTTGTACATGCTGTTGCTTCAAATCCATTTTTGAAATGATAGGAAGACTGAAAGCAGCCGTTTTCCCTGTCCCTGTTTGTGCTATGGCTATTATATCTTGCCCACTTTCCAGGATTTGTGGAATCACTTTAATTTGAATAGGTGTTGGCTCAAGGAAAGCTTTTTCTTTCAAAACTTTTTGAATATTTGAGGCAAGGGGAAACTGAGAGAATGTTGTCATATGTAGATTATTTATCTAGGTTATTCTCTCTTTAACTTCTAAATTTTGCAGAAAGAATTTGTTGGAATGTATATATACACCATATTTATACTCCTGTCTATCAATAAACTGTTTTTAATTAACTTCGCAAAAATAATTTACAATTACAATCCTATTGACAAGAAAAGGAAAGAGGCAATAATTGGAATTGTTAAAAATCATCAATAACGAATAATGAAAACAATGAGAACGAAAACGCAGTCTACAGATCCTGACCAAGATGAGCCCCCGGGAGGTAACTCCTTTGTCAATTCCAAACAAAAGCCAAAACTGAATCAAACCATTCTTTTAGTGAATACTGGATCACTTAAGAAACGGTTTATTTTTCAAAAACTCAAAAAACTGGGCCTTAAAATTGTCGTTGTACATCGTGAAAAGAACTGGGCTCAAGCCTATGCCGATGAATGGATTCTTGCTGACCCAACGAATTATCACGATTGTCTTGATCGTATTAAGCACTTTTTAAGTGATAACCCTAAGATAAAAATTGATGGTGTTCTTACTTTTTGGGAAGATTCAGTCTTAATCACAGCGAAAATTGCAGAAATGCTTAAACTCCCTGGCATCCCTTTTGATATAGCAAAAAAGACAAAAAATAAATTCCTGTTCCGTGAATTTTGTCATGAAAACAATATAGCCGCTCCTAATCATTGTATTGTTAAAAAAGATGAAGATATAAACAAGGGCCTCCAAAAGCTTAAATTCCCACTAATTATTAAACCGGTTTACGGAGCTTCAAGTTCATTTGTTATAAAAACAGAAAATGAAGAAGAGCTTAAGCAAAGTTATAATTTTATCCGTGAAAACATTTTAGCGCATCCTGATGCTGCAGAATGGGATAACCACGATTTGATTCTTGAAGAATATATAGATGGAGATGAAGTTGATATAGACATAGTGCTACAAAATGGAAAAATTAAATTTCATTCAATCACAGACAACAATAAAACTCGTGAACCTTTCTTCGTAGAGACAGGGGATGCTATTCCTTCTGGCCTTCCTGAAAAAGTCACTCAATCTCTTTTTGATCTTGCCGAAGAAACGCTCGAAAAACTTAATCTTTTAAATGGTGTAATCCACTTTGAAGCGAAAGTTTCGAAAAAAAGAGCTGTTCCGATTGAAGTTAATTTGAGAATGGGAGGAGATCAAACATATTTCTACATTAAAAAAGCATGGAATATAGATCTTGTCGAAATGGCAGTTAAAATTGCGCTTGGGATCCATTTACCAAAAATTTCAAAACCAGAAAATCCTTACAAATATTTGGTTGGACAGTATTTCTTATCTGATTATTCCGGGATCCTTGCCAAACGTGACATTGACCCTTCAATAGAAGATTTAGATTTCGTTGAAGAATTGTTTTTCTTTAAAGATATCGGTGATGAAGTAAGAGTTCCGCCTGAGGGATATGATTATCTCGGTTGGATCATAGTTTCGGGAACAAGTCATCGCGAAGCATCTGAAAATCTCAAAACTGCACTTGAATTAATAAATTTTGACGTTGCCAGGTTTAGGCCAATGTCATCTATTGGGCAAACATCAAGGAAAAATTCATTGTCTTCTTCTCTTTTAAAGAAATACCTACCACCAAGAGGGGCAAAAATTGAAAAAATTAGGCGTACTTCAATTGAGAACCAAAGGAATCTGCACATTGGTATAGCAGGCAACTTATATGGTGAAAATGCTAATCCTATTGAGCAAGATTTAATGAATATTGGCAATGTTATAAAGAAAACACTTGTTGATCTTGGTTATAAAGTTACATTTTTTGATTTTAATAATCTGCAAAAAACATTCAGAGATTTGAAAACAAGCAACGTAGATTTAATATTCAATGTATGTGAAAGAATCAATGAATCTAGCTTACTAGAGCCACATGTTGCTTCAATTCTAGATGCATTGCAAATCCCATATACCGGTTCAAGTCCTTTCACTTTGGGGCTTTGTATAGACAAAATCCGTATCAAGAAACTTCTTTCTTATCACAATATTCCAACTCCAAAATGGGACTATATGTACTCAATGGATGATGATTTGCGTGACGATTTGAAGTACCCCCTAATCGTAAAACCTGCCAATACTGACAATTCAATTGGAATAACAAACGAATCTGTTGTAACTAATGAGCGAGATTTAAGAAAACAACTTGAAAAAGTTATTATTGATATAGGTAGACCTGCTTTGATCGAAGAATATATCGAAGGTGATGAATATGATGTTTCGATACTTGGAAGTGAAACTGATGACTTGCGTGTACTCCCTCTTTCTCGTTCAATTTTCGATAAATTACCAGAAAATTACTGGCATATATATCCTTTTGAAGCAAAGTTTGCTAAAGATCCTGCATATAAAACTGGAATAAGTGTTCAAAGACCTCCAAAGCAAATTAGTAAAAAACTAGCTAATCTAATCTCGGAAATTGCACTAGATACATACAATATTTTGGACTGCCATGATTATGGCCGTGTTGAAATAAGGGTTGATAAAAACAATAATCCATATGTACTTGAACTTAATCCAAATCCTTCAATTGATATAACTGATTGTGTCCCTCAAGTCGCAAAACTTGCTGGTATGGATTATGGCGATTTTATTGAAGAAATTATCCGTATGGCTATTAAAAGGTATCAAACTCATCCACCATACTTCCATCTTCAACCAAGCGTCTTATAAAAATTACAAAATCTGCGCTTGAATTAGAATTAGAATTTGAAATTGTAACAGATCTAGACAAAGCAAAAACGCTTTGGCAAAAATTTGCTAGCAATAGATCAGTTTATGATGCATGGGATTTCAGATATTGTTTTTATAAGTTTTTTCAATATCCATTACATTTTATTGTGGGCTTTGATAAAGGTGTTCAAGTTGGAATATTACCTTTGCAATATAATGAAAAATCACAGGCATATGAATTTTTTGGCGGAGGGTATATGGAAAAAAACGGCGTGTTGATTGAGGATAAATATTCAAATTGCATCCCCCAATTTTATAATTTTATCGACAAACATTGCAACCTCAATGATATTGATGGGAACGATCCTTTTACACAAAACTTTGAATTTGAGGAATATAAATACACGTATAATTTGCTTGATATAAGCAACATAGATGAGCTTATTGCTGCAAAATTTAAATCAAAATCTAAAGCTAATTTAATAAAAAAAATAAAACAAGTTGAGGCAAAAAAACCTGTAGTTATAGAGAATAATTTCCAAGATCTGAATTTGCTGATGGAATTAAATAAAAAGAATTTTGGACAAGATTCATCTTTCAATTTCCCTTTCCGCGAAAAAATATTCGCCGATCTACTCAACCTCAAGCTAGATTTCCGCATGAAAACTTTTTTGATCCAAGATCAAAAAGCATCAGTATCTCTATCTGTAAAATATGGAGACACTTATACATACATGAATGCCGGGACCAACAAAGTCGATCATCCTAATCTTGGAACATATGTAATCTGGGAAAACATAAAGCAAGCAATCAACGATAAAGTAGAGATTTTCGATGCAGGAGTTGAAGATTTAGGCTGGAAAGAAAGATGGCATTTAGATAGAACGCCTTTATACAAATTCATAAAAGGGTAATTACATCGATTGGTTTCTTTAATTGTTGGTGTTTTATTTTCTAATTACGCTTATTTAAAACCTCAAGTTCTAGCTCTAACTCCATCCATTCCTGCTCATTTGCAGTGATTTTCTTATCAATTTCAGCAATTCGAGCACTTTTCTCTTCAGAAAATTCATTAAAATGGGCCTCAAACCATTGCAACAAAACTTTTTTTTCTTCCTCTAAATTGGCTATTGATTTTTCTAAGGTTCTTCCACGTTTTTGAGCTTCTTTTATCTTGATCCTCAACTCTTTACGTTCGTCTTTTCCCATACTGATTTTCGAATCATCCAATAAACCAAGATCTTCTTCAATTTCTCTTTGCAAATGATAAACATATTCCTCGTAATTGTGATGATAAAACTTAATTCTACCATTTTTGACCTCTATAATGCCATTAGCCACGATTTCTACAAACGTTCGATTGTGGCTAACAAATATAATTGTGACATTTGAATTCTGCAAAGCTAGAGCCAAAGCCTCAACCGTTTCAAAATCCAAGTGATTCGTTGGCTCATCAAGCAAAATAACCTCATTTTTCTCCAATAAAAGTTGTGCTAAACAAAGTCGCGCTTTTTCCCCACCACTAAGAACGGGGATTTTTTTCTTCAGAGCCTCATCTTTAAACAAAAAATTTCCCGCCATTTCAAAAATTGCCTGATCTGTAACGTCCGGTGGTGACACGCGAGTTAAATAATTTTTCACAGTTTCATCAAAATTTAATGTTGCCGGAATATGTTGAGCATAATAAGCAATTTTAATATTATGACCCCACCTATAATCCCCTGAAAGTTTAGCAAGTTCTCCAGCAAGAGTTTTGAGAAAAGTTGTTTTACCTTGGCCATTATCGCCAAGAACTGCAATACGTTGACCTCTATCAATACTCAAGCTTATTTCCTTAGCTATTGATTTATCACTATACCCAATCTCCAAATCTTTAAGCGTCAATGCCACTCCTTTCTTATCTTCAACACGAGCGATTTTGATTTTTGTAGTACTTAAAGGATGTAAAATTTCAATAGTTTTCAACCTATCAATTTGCTTCATTTTTGATTGAGCTTGAGATGCCTTGCTGGCTTTTGCTCCAAATCTATCTACGAATTGTTGCAAATGCTTTTTCTTTTTCTCAACCTTTAAATTTTGTTTTTCAACCATCGAAAGCTGTTCTTCCTTATATTCCAAATATTCCTCAATTGGCCGTGGAAACAAAGTCATTTTCCCGTGTTCAATCTCCAAAGTTTCATTACAAGTTCTCTTAATAAACTCTCGATCATGAGAAATTAACAAAAAGCTTCCCTTGTAATTTTCGAGAAATTTTTCCAACAGAATTTGAGTAGAAAGATCCAAATAGTTGGTAGGTTCGTCCAAAAGCAGCAAATTAGGTTCTTGCAAAAGCATTGCAATCAATTTAACTCTCATTTGGAATCCTCCTGCCAAAGAAACTATTTTTGCATTTAACATTTCACCTTTAATTTGGAATTTCCCAGCAACTTTCCCACATTCAAAATCTTCCCTACCGCTTAATCTCATCAAAAAATCTATCACACTTTCATCAGGCAAATACTGACTATGTTGTGTTAAATAACCAATCCTCGTGCCAGGATAAACCTTAACAACACCTTCATCAAAATCTTCATCTCCAACGATAATTTTAAATAAAGTAGATTTCCCAGATCCGTTCCTGCCAATCACACCAACTTTTTGCCTGTCATTCAAAGTCAAACTAGCATTACCAAAAATCACCTGCATGCCATATGCCTTAGCCAAGCCATTAATCTGCAATATAGTCGCCATAAAAACTATTAAAAATATAAGCTTTTAGAGAATAGCGTTAAATCCCATGATTCTCAATGAGAAATCTCTTTTTTTTGGCTTTTATATTATTAGTTCTTGCCTTTAAACAACAATAGGAATAAAGTCTCTTCCGCTTATATATAATTAATATTAGAAAAAATGATAAATTTCAATCGAGATATGTCTAGAGGAAGAGATCGAAGGGACGATAGAAGAGAAGATCGCCAAATGTACAAGGCAACTTGCGATGACTGTGGAAGAAGTTGTGAAGTTCCTTTCAAACCAAGTGGAGACAAGCCAATTTTCTGTAGTAATTGTTTCAAAAGAGACAATGCTTCAGAAGACAGAGGAGGAAGAGGGCGCGATAGAGGAAGTCGTGACAGAGATGGTGGTCGAGATAGAGATAGAGGAGGAAGAGACCGCGACAGAGGTAGTCGTGATACCGTAACTATGCATAAAGCTATTTGTGCAGATTGTGGTAGAAATTGCGAAGTTCCTTTTAAACCAACTCAAGATAAGCCTGTTTATTGCAGTGATTGCTTTAGTAAAAACAATGGTGGTAGGCCAAGATCAAGCAGACCTGAACAATCAAGTCGCCCTGATCAATCAAGCAAAAAACATGATGAACTAAATG
>JAHJMX010000015.1 GCA_018821175.1 Patescibacteria group bacterium | reverse complement strand
TGAACTTTCGTTTTTTGGAATGGACGCAAATTCAACACCCATTCAATCAAACAAGAAATATGAAAAAGAATATTTGAAAAACTTATGTAAGTTGGATCACCGTTTACAATAATCCGCGATTTTTTAAAACCGATTTTACTAAGAATTTTTTCAATTTTTCCAACTGAATTTACTCGATAATGAACTTTGAAAGTGTCGTTTTCTTGCCTTCCGTAAAGCTTTTTCGTCAAATAATCATGAAATTTATCAGGGATTAATCGATTAATCCAAACAATATAATTCCACGAATTAGGAGTAATAAAAATAACTTTTCCGCCAGGCTTCAAAACGCGATAAATCTCACCAAAAACTTTTTCCGGATCTGCAACATGTTCGAGTACCCAAGCTGAGACAACAACATCAAAAAAATTGTTTTCAAATGGGATTTCATCGGCAAGTCCAACATTTTTATGCTTAATAATTGTATTTTTCTTAAGACCAGCCTCATCTGGATCAAGCCCATAAGTCCCCTCTGTCCGCGAATAAATATCCTTCAAGAATTCTCCATGCCCACATCCAATATCAAGAACTTTTGTCCCAACTTTCACTTCTTTATCAATTAAATCTCCGTAAATAGTCATGCTATCTATCCATTCTGGATGATTTCTTTTGTATCGACTTCGGTAATGCTCCTGTTTGCTCATTTAGAAAAATTTATAAGTTGCAAGAATATCTTTAAACAAAGTTTCATACTCTTCTCCATTCTCTTGGTATGTGAAATGCCAAGAATACATATTCTCATTATCTGAATACATCGCGGCAACAATGAACATGATGCCATCTTGATTATATTCTTCCGGTGCATATATGCTTTCTTCCAAAAATTCTACTTTTGCATTATCAGATTGAGTCAAATCATAATGTTTATCTGGAAAAACTGGGCCATACCCGTCAGGATTAATTTCAAGTAACATCACTGGATTTTCTGGTAAATCTGGGTTTTTTACCCAAATACGATACCAATCCTTCCCGTCCTCATAGGTATAATGGAGCTCTTCTTCAAGCTGAAATTCAGATGGATATCCAAATTCAACACCATATTTTTCATTTCGATAAGTTTCCCATTCGCCATTCGCTATACGGTTCATTTCTGACGGATAAGTCAGGGTAACAGGAGCTTCGATTTCAGGAAGAACTTGTGGAAATTCTGGACAAATAATCATGCATGTCTGGTTAACACATTTCACTGTGTAAGGACAACTAGATCTCATCGCATACTCACCTGGAAGCTTACAATCTTCACTTAAAAAACAGACTTCATCAGTAATTTCTGCAATTTTATCATTTACTTTTAAATCGTTGTAAATTGTCTGAAGCTCTGTTTGTTCAACTGCACCTAAGTCACATCCGCTCAAAAATAAACTCAAAAATAAACTGAGAATTAATGTTTTTTTCATTTTTTTTTAGATTATTAAAACTTAGGCAAGATAAGTTTACCAGATTTCGGGAAAAATAGGGAAAATTTTTACACACGCCAAAATGGCGGAGAGACTGGGATTCGAACCCAGGAGACCCTTTCGAGTCTAACGGTTTTCAAGACCGCCGCTTTCGACCGCTCAGCCATCTCTCCACATTGGCAATAACCATTACGAGGAACACTATATCAAAATTTCCCAAAGAGTCCAGAGAAACATTGCTTCAATAACAAAGCTTTGTTTACATTTTTTCAGGAGCTTCAATCCCAATAATTCCCAATCCTTCCTTAAGAGCTTTGGCAACAACCTTTGTAATATTAATGCGCGCCAATTTCACATGCTTTGTTTCTGCCTGCAAAACTGAAAGTGTAGTATAAAAACTATTAAATTCACGTGCCAATTCATACAAATAATTCGTGAATAAATTTGGCCGATATTCCTCAGCAGCAAGCACCAAATACTCTTGAAATTTAACAAGCAATCTCGCAACCATTTGTTCTTTTGGATGATCAAATGGCTTCATGCCATCATCATATCCATCAACTTTTTCAAGGGCATCGAACAATGTTGTCTGTAAATCTTCATTTGGATCTTCAGTTAGCTCCTCTTTTTTCTTGCCTTTTTTGTTATTCTTATCTCCCAAGTTGGCCTCATCATATTTTCTCAAAATACTTGCACATCTCGCGTAAGTATACTGCAAGTAAGGGGCACTATTGCCCTCAATACTAAGCATTTTATCCCAATCAAAAGTAATGTCAGTCGTTCTGTTTTGCGACAAAATATTATACTTAATTGCTCCAATTGCGATTTTTTTTGCAACTTCTGCACGTTGTTTTTTGTCTAAATCTTTGCTTTTTTCATCGACAATTTCAATTGATTTCTCAAGTGCATCTTTCAACAAATCTTCAAGCAAAACAACATTTCCTTTGCGGGTACTCATGCTACGATCTGGCAAGCGCATGCGCCCAAATGAAATATGATGCAATTTTGCATTACCAGTAAGACCCATTCTTTGAGCTATATCAAAAACTTGTTTAAAGTGAAGATTTTGTGCTGTATCAACAACATAAAGAACCTGTGATGGCATCCATCTTTTCATTCGATAATCCAAAGTCGCAAGATCGCGAGTAGCATACAAAGTTGCTCCATCGGATTTTTTGATTACACAAGGAGCCATGTTTTCATCTGTAAATTCCGCAATCACAGATCCGCCTTCCCCTTCTTTGAAAACGCCTTTTTCAAGCCCTTTCTGAACAATTGCATCCATTTTATCTCGATAAAAACTTTCACCAATATACTCATCGAAACTAATCCCAAGAGTTGCATAAGTTTTCTTCAAATCAGCAATACTAAGTTCTTTAAACCATTCCCAAAGTTTAGTATTTTCTTCATCGCCTTCCTCGAGCTTCTTGAATTCTTCACGCCCTTTATCGGCCATTGCTGCATCTTTTTCAACTTCTTCATTAAATTTTACATACAATTTCAAAAGTTCTGGAATCGGATTTTTTTCTACCAATTTTTTATTTCCCCATGTTTTATATGCATAAATCAACATCCCGAATTGTGTACCCCAATCTCCAAGATGATTAACCCCAATTGCCTTAAAACCAAGAGATTTGTAAATATTGTAAATTGTTTGCCCAATGACAGTTGAAAGCAAATGATGAACTCCCAAAGGTTTCGCAACATTAGGCGATGAGTAATCAATTACAATCGATTCGCTAGAACCAAGAGTATTGTCGTAAAGCTCTTTCTCTCCAGCCAAATCCTGCAATTTATTTTCCAGCCAAGAACGTGCGATTTTGATATTTATAAAACCTGGCGTCATAACACTGGCCTCACCAATAAATTGCACTGCTTCGATATTAGAAACAATTTTTTCTGCAATTAACATTGGTTCCTTTACAAGCTGTTTGCTCAATTTCAAAGCAATACTACAAGCGTAATCACCCATTCCTGGATCGCGCGGGTAATCAATTGAAAGAGTTGAAATATCCGCATGTGGATAAGCTTTTTCACAAGCTTCTTTCAACAAAACTTTGATGCGAGATTTTAAAGAATTACGATCAATTGGCTCATGTTTAAAGTCTTCAATTTGAATTGGTGATTCTTCTGGTAACTCAACCTCTGGTTTTTCATCTACGGACATTTCCACCTTCGATTCCACGTCGACATTATTCAAAACTTCTTTAACTGCAGCGTTCATTTTGGCTTCATCATCATTTGAAACCGGCTCTTGAATATCTTTAATACCTTCAAGTTCCGCCAATCCTAAAACTCCAAGATCTTTTTCTTTGCGAGGCGCCCTAATAATATCTTCTTCAAATTCTGCCCCCCCACAATATCTTTGAATCATAACTGCAAGTTCATGCGTTTTTACTTTCAATTCCTCTTCTTGTAAAATCCCTAAATTCTCAATAATCATTACTACATCAACAGTTTCTTTATTCAAGGATCCACGTTCAAGTTGTTCGCTGTTCCATTTGTTAGTCAAAATACTTCCTTGATCATGATAAAAAATCTTCTTTCCATCAATATCTAAATGGATGTCTCCATAAATATCATTCAATGCAAAACACATAATTGGCATTTGCCATTTCAGCATAAAATAATCACGAATGCGCGATAAATTATCAATTAATTCAATTTATTTGTTTTTCAAGACTTTATCCAAAATTTGCTCCATCGAATTTTTGAAAGTTTTTGCTCCCATTTCCTCAAAAATCGTATGCCAATTAGTAATTTTTGGTTCATCTCCAAATTTTACATTTTTGAAATGTTTTTGAACTTGCACTTTTAATCCACTGATCATTTGCTCAAGCGCAGTACTTTTTTGTGTGTTATTAACGCGTTTCCCGACCGCAATCCCGAAAGATAACGACGGATATTTTTCACTAAGTTGATCATTAACTATAAATCTCATGTAGAAGTGGTTTATTTCCTTAGAGAAGATAGCAAAAAGCATGGAATAAAAAAAGCGAAACATTATTAATGTATCCATTTTTTAGTATTTACCAGTCATTTACTCAGCTTCTGATCAAGACACCGCCCTTTAACATTTGATTTATAATGGGTTTTTTGATATAATCTATTGATTCGCTCGAAAAATTATTACGAGTGATGTCACAAAATAAAAACATATAACACAAAGTACAATGCAAAAAATTGCAACAAAAAACAAAATGTTTTTCTATTTGGTAACAGCTATTACTGCGCTATTTCTTGCAGTAAATGTTATGCCAAAAGCAAATGCTCAAGGTCTATCTGATGACATTATGGCACCAGATGACGTTGAAAATCTCCAAATCGAACTTTACGATGGAGCAGCCCTACTAAGTTGGGATGTTGCAACTGACGATACTGGAGTAATTGGTTACAAAATTTATTCTGGATCAGAAGCAGTAACGGCTGAACTGGGTGAATATGAAAATGACGTAATCGATGCCGGGGACGTTATTGAATATTTGGTTGAAGACCTTACAAATGGAGAAGAATTATATTTTGCAATTACGGCATATGATGCTGCTGGAAATGAAAGTGACAGTTATAGTAATGAAGTATACGGAACACCTGATGAGGCTTATGGACCAGCGCCTGTTAATTCTGGTCACGCTGCTGCTGACGAAGAAGGGCCAACTGTTAATGATTCTCAAGCTACTGATGCTGCAACTGTAAAAGTTATATTTAACGAGCCAGTAGTACTCCCTGCAAATTCACCAGAAACTGCATTTAACATTATTGATAATTCAAATGGTACCTCTTTAACAATTTTAGCAGCTGAACTAGACGCCTCAGATACTTATGGAGCAACTGTAATTCTTACAACAGATCCACAAGAAGCTGGAGCTGAATATATTTTGACTGCCGGAATCGAAATTCAAGATCTTGGTGGTAATCCAATTATCAGTGGTACTTCTGATACTGCTGCATTTATTGGTAGCAATGTTGCCCCTGGAGAAAATCCAGACGACCTTCCAAGTGATGATTTTGAATCTCCAAGCGTTGTTTCTGCTGAAGCTTTAAGCGCAACTGAAGTTGCTGTTGAATTCTCGGAAGCAATAATTTTGAACAGTGATCCTGAAACAAACTTCTATATTGCTGAGGTTTCAGACGCAACAAACACTTTGGACATTGTTGCAGTAGAGCGAAATGAAGCTGGATCAACAATAACAATCACAACTTCTGAGCAATCAGATACTACTTATGCATTAATCGTTACAGACGTAATTGACGAAGCTGGGAATGCAATTGATGAAACTGCAAATACAGCAAATTTTGATGGATATGCAGATGGTGCGCCAGCACCAGACGATCTTAATGACGGAGGAATCGCTTTGAGTCCTGAAAATGTAAGAAATTTTGTAGCAGCTATCGTACGTGATGTTGTTATTAGACTTACATGGACACCATCTAATGATGCTTCAATTGTAGAACAAATCTTATATCAAAGTACTGATGGAGGAACAAACTACGATGATGGTCGCTCATTAGATTCTAATCGTGATGAAATCGAACTTTCAGGTCTTACTCCTGGAATTGAATATTACTTCAAACTTACAACACGTGATACTGATGGAAATGAAAGTGATGGTGTAATAACACATATTCGTCTTCCAGAAACTGGAGTTGGCCTTGGTCTTCTAGTTGGAGCTTCGATGGGCCTTGCTGCAGTACGAAGAAAAAAGAAACAATAAATTAATCGCCGCGCAATTGCGCAGGTTAAAAAAATAATTTGTATAAAGGGGAAAAGCGGGATGACTCCAAAAGAGTTAACCCGTTTTTTCTTTTTAGAGAAATTTTAGGAAAATTTTTGCTTTAATGAGAGATAATTCCGAGAGAATTGATTGGAGCATTGATTGAACTTTTATGAAAAATTATTGGAAATATTGTGTATTTATTTGTGTGCCTTTGGTAATCGGCATTTGCTTTATCATACAGTTACCACATACAAATTTTTTAATTTCATTTCTGGATGTAGGTCAAGGAGATGCTATTTTCATACGCACACCAGACGATTATACAATTTTAATTGATGGCGGTCCCGGACCAATGATTTTAGATGAAATTGCGAAAGTAATGCCAATATATACCCGCACAATAGATATTTTAACTTTGACACATCCACACGCTGACCATGTAAATGGGTTAGTCGAAATTGTAAAAAGATATAACGTAAAGCGAATTTTGCTTGTTGGAACACCTTCGCAAAATGAGTTCTATCAAGAATGGCTCAAAGTTGCTGATATGAATAATATTGAAATGATTTTTGCCAGTAATGGAACTGATTTTCGTGTAGGTAGTGAGGTTTTTCTAGATATTTTATGGCCAATTGGGAATAAAGCAGGCGTCGCCTATGAAAATCTTAATAACGCATCATTGGCAATGCGTGTAATTTGGAGTGATGGGGAAAACAATGTTAAATTTCTATTAACTGGCGACGCTGAAATTGATGAAGAAAGTGAAATCTTAAATGGGAATTCCACTATTAAAGCAGACGTTTTAAAAGCTGGACATCACGGAAGTCGCACTGCTTCTTCAGAAGATTTTTTAGAAAAATCAGATCCGAGAATAGTTGTAATTCAATCCGGAGAAGCTAATTCATTTGGACATCCACACCAAGAAACTCTCAAAAATTTTTTGGCACGTAATATCCAAGTAAGACGTAATGATCTTGAAGGAAGAATTGATTTTATTTTCTCTCGATATCAGCCCCCAACTTTCTAAGTTTATATTCAAATTTTTCGTATCCACGATCTATATATCCTATATTAGTAACCTCAGAAACGCCTTTCCCAACAAGCGCAGCTATCACAACTGCAGCTCCAGCACGAATATCCCAACTAGAAATTGATGCAGCATTTAATTTGCGTGGCCCGATAATAATAGCTTGGTGTGGATTTAACATTTCGAATTTTGCTCCCATTTTTTCAAGTTCAAAAAGATAATTTAAACGCCCTTCAAACAAAGTTTCATAAATTTTGCTAACCCCTTCAGCCTGAGTCAAAAGAACAGCAAATGGAGCCTGTAAATCAGTTGGGAAACTTGGATAAACAGCTGTTTGAAGTTTATTTACAGCTGCTAATTTTTTGTGTTGCATGATTTTAACTGAATTTTTCCCAATTTGAAAATTTGCACCAACTTGGGATAATTTTTGCCAAAAACTATCTAAGTGATCAGGATTAATTCCTTTAATTTCAACCTCTCCATTTGTTATTACAGCAGCAATCGCAAAAGTCCCAGCCTCTAAATAATCACCAGTGATACTATATTCAATCCCTTTTAAAGTCTTCACCCCAACAATTTCCAACTGATGCGATCCAATCCCTTTGATTTTTGCTCCCATTTTATTTAAAAAATGACAAAGATCTTGTACATGTGGTTCAGCAGCTGCAAGCCTGATTGTTGAATTCCCTTTGGCAAGTACGGCAGTCATAATTGCATTTTCCGTAGCAGTAACGCTAATTTCCGACATAACCAAATCGGCTCCTTTAAGCCCACTTGTTTTTATGTGAATATTATCTTTTACAGAAATAACTTTCGCATTAAATGCGCTAAGAGCGTCTAAATGGGCATCCATTGGGCGTTTACCAAGTACACATCCACCCGGGAAAATCATTTTTACATTTTTGAAACGCGCCAAAAGTGGGCCTAACAAAAGTGCGGAAGCTCTCATCCTACAAACTAGTGCAGAATCAATATATTTGTTTTTTATGTTTTTCGGTTCAATTGTGAGCTTATTCCCAACAAATTCAGTTTTACAATTTAGCTCTCCTAAAATTTCAATCAAAGAATGTATGTCCGCAATATTAGGCACATTCTTCAAAATGGTTTTTTGATTAGTCAAAAGGGCAGCACATATAATTGGCAATGCGGCATTTTTTGATCCAC
>JAHJMX010000014.1 GCA_018821175.1 Patescibacteria group bacterium | reverse complement strand
TTTCTTCTTTTGTAATTTTTTTCAATTTTGCTTGTTCAGCTATTTTCTTTTCAAGTTCGTTTATTGTATGTGTATTTTGGATGCCTTTTATAGCTGTAGGCAGGCCATATGATTTTAAAGTGTTCATAAATTTACCATATTCTCGCAAAAAATCACCCAAAGCCTTCATGATACCAAGTTTATCCATATTTTCTGTTAAGCCTTTAAGTTTATCGCCAGTAGTGGTTCCTTTTTTTTCAGGAGTGCCTTTAGTTTCAGGTTGCCCTGTTAAATCAGGAGCAGGCTTTGGCGCTGCCGCTTGAGTTGGAGCTGGCGCTACTGCTTGAGTTGGCGTTGATTCTGGTTTTGAAGATTGTTTTGGTCCCATTAAGTATTTGTTTTTCTAAATTATATAAATATCTCCACATTCATTTTCGAGACGTTCTTTCGTTAGTCGAACACGTTGTACAAGGTTTTGAATTTGAAAACTAGTATGATCTCCGCTGTCATATAATTTTTTCATTTGGTGCAAATCATTCAATAGAGCGATTGCATTGAAATCAGCTTTCCCTTGCGCTTTTTCATCTAATTTATCATATACTGGACGATTCATCAAAGTAGCAGGGGTGTGTAAGTCGATTTTTCCTTCATTGATGTATCCAACTACAAGTTTCATAAAATTCGCATCCTTATCTTCTACGCCTGTTGGATCTGCTTGCGGTTTGTTGATCATATGTTGAACATTTGTATCAATGGATTTATTAATTAAATCTTGATCAACAAGAACTTTTCCTTTTGTGAATTTTGTTTTTGCATTTTGCTCGTCCATTTGTATTTTTTTAGTTATAATGCGCGTGGAGGCGATATTTACCGCCAAAAATTCTTTATATTATACCAAAAATCTAAAGTTTTATCAATGGACAGATCTGAGGCCAAAATTAGAATAAATAAGCTGAGGGACGAGATAAAAAAGCGAAATTACGAATATTTTGTATTGGATAAATCGAATGTTTCGGAAGCAGTTCGAGATTCGCTTAAACGTGAGCTTATTGAGCTTGAGAATTTTTTCCCAGATTTGATTGATGAAGATTCTCCTACTCAACGCGTGGGGAGTTTACTTTCTGGAAAATTTGATAAAATACGGCATTTAACAGCGAAAAAAAGTCTTCAGGATGCTTTTTCCGAGGAAGATGTTCGTGAATGGGGAGAGAGAATTGTTAAATTGGTGCCAAATGAAAAAATTAATTTTATTTGCGAGCTCAAAATTGATGGGCTCAATATTACCGTTCATTATAAAAATGGGAAATATGTTCGGGCTTTGACTCGGGGGAATGGGAAAGAAGGGGAGGATGTAACTCATGCAGTTAAGACAATTGAAAGTGTTCCGCTTGAATTGAATGAGCCGGTTACTGTTGAGGCTTCCGGAGAGGTTTTTATGCCGAAAAAAAGTTTCAATGAATTAAATAAAGAACGCATAGAAAGTGGTGAGGATGAATTTGCAAATCCGCGAAATGCTGCAGCTGGAAGTATTCGCCAACTTGATCCACAAATTGCTGCTGCTCGTAATTTGGATATGTTTTTTTATGAGCTTGGTGAGTCGAACATTGAAGATCGAATTAAAAAACAGGAAGATCTTTTGAATGAATTTACAAAAATTGGGCTAAAAACGAATCATGAATGGAAGAAATTTGGAAGTATTGATGAGGTGATTAAATTTTGTCAAAGTTGGCATGAAAAAAGACATGAAATGCAATATGAAATTGATGGAATCGTGATAAAAGTGAATGATCGCAAGCAGCATGAGAAAATGGGATCTACTGCGAAATTTCCGAGATTTATGCTCGCTTATAAATTCCCAGCTGAGCAAACAACGACTATGCTTGAAGATATCAAAATTCAAGTTGGGAGAACCGGAGTTTTGACACCGGTTGCATATTTGAAGCCTGTAAAAATTGCAGGATCTGTTGTTTCGCGCGCAACATTGCACAATGAAGATGAAATTAAGAAAAAAGATGTGAGGATTGGAGATACTGTGATTATTCAGAAAGCAGGGGATATTATCCCTGAAGTTGTTGATGTTTTGAAAGATTTGAGAATTGGGAATGAGCGTGAATTCGTTTTTCCGCAGAGTTGTCCTGTTTGTGATGGGCCGGTTGAGCGGAAGGAAGGGGAATCTGCATACAGATGCATAAATGATGATTGTCCGGCTAAAACACGGCGTAATTTTCATCACTTCGTTTCTAAAGCAGCTTTTGATATTGATGGGCTTGGTGAAAAAGTTATCGACCAATTACTGACTTTCGATTTAATTTCTGATACTGCGGATATTTTTGGACTGCAAGTTGCGGATTTTATGACACTTTCGCTTTTTCAAGAGAAACGTGCGCAAAATCTTTATGAGGCGATTCAGATGAAAAAGAGGATTTCACTTGAGAGATTTTTGTTTGCGCTTGGAATTCGGCATTTAGGAGAGAAGGCGAGTTATGATTTAGCTAAATTTGTTGTTAAAAATTTGAAAAAATCTGGAGCTAAAGTTCCAAAATATCAAGCTATGGCAAAAGCGCAGGTTAGTTTGTTTGATGAAGATGAAAAAGTTGATGCGAATCCCGCAGAAACTCCCGCAGAAACCGCCGCCAATAGCGATTTTAGTTCACTCGATTTGCTGACAACAATTCTCGAATTGGGGCGAGAGCGGATTTACAATATAGAAGGAGTTGGAGATAAAGTTGCTGGAGCGGTGATGGATTGGTTTGAAAATAAAGCGAATCAGAAGTTGCTCAAAAAGTTTTACGATTTTTCGCTGGTGCTTTTTGTGGATTTTGGGAAAGAAAAAGAAGCATTTAGTGCAAAAACATTTGTTTTAACAGGGACTTTGGAAACGCTTGGAAGGTCTCAGGCTAAGGAAATGATCAAAAATGCAGGTGGATCTGTTTCCAGTAGTGTAAGTTCACATACGGACTATGTGGTTGTTGGTGAAAATCCTGGAAGCAAAGCTAAAAAAGCCGGTGAACTTGGCGTTACGATTCTTACAGAAGCGGAATTTACTAAAATGTTTTCTTAAAAGCTTCGATCGCAAAAGCTTCGACATTGCGTTATTTGAGGGTTTAATCTTCAACGAATTCTCCGCCAAATAGTTCGAGGGCGTGATTTATTAAATCTGAGTCAGCGGCATCTTCCTGTTGGTCAGTTTGCTCAGCTTGCGGCGCGGCGTCATATTCTTGAGAAGGCTCTAGTGCAACTTGATTCACTTCAAATTCAAGGTGGATTGGGCCTTCAAAAATTTCATTAAATGCGTTTTCAATTTCAAATTTTGCTTCAGTTGCCTCTACTTTTTCTTTGTGGAAATTTGATGCAAATCCGATTTTCAATATGCCATTTTCTAAAGAAATTGGTTTCCCTTCTTTCAAGCTTAAGCGGACAAATGGAGTTTTGATAAGTTCAATAACTCTTGCCCAGTTTTCTTTAACGTAGCTAATTGTTAAAGCAATTTTGTTTTCAGTTGTAGCAATTGGTTCCTCGACCTTAGTTTCGATTTCAATTTCAACTTTAGGTTCAATTTTAGGTTCAATTCTAGGTTCGTCCATAGAGTCGTTAAGAAGTTCTTCAACTTCTATAATCTTTACTTTCTCCACGACATTAACATTTGCTTTGGGTTCTTGTACTGGGATCTGGATATTTTCCGGTAAATTTGCAATAACCTTCAAAGTCGCGATTTCAAGCGGAAGTTGGGGGATTGTTGTAACTTTCAATTTATTGTATGCATCTTGGAAATTATCAATTACCATCAAAATATATGGCACGTCTTGTAATTTATTAGTCTCGATTGCTGCTAGCATTTCAAGACGCAAAAATTCCAAAAAATCTTTAGTAAATTGCATTAAATCAGTACCTTCGCTATATAAATTTTGGATTTCATTCAATGCGGATTTTGTGTCACAAGCGCCAATATGTTTATATAAAGTTTCAATAGCAGATTGTCCGCTGATCCCAAGGACCTCTTTAACTCTATCAAAAGTTAATTTTCCATTTACGCTAAGCTGTTCAATCAAACCAATTGCGTCTCGCATTCCACCTTCTGATATATGCGCGATAGTGTTAATCGCTTCTTGTTCAACGTCGATATTTTCAAGCTGTGCAATATACATCAATCTAGCGGCAATCCCTTTTTTCGTAATTCGTTTAAAATCAAATCTTTGACATCTTGAAATAATTGTCTCAGGGATTTTGTGAACTTCTGTTGTTGCAAGCACAAAAAAAACATGACTTGGCGGTTCTTCGAGTGTTTTTAGCAAGGCGTTAAATGCTTCTTTTGTAAGCATGTGTACCTCATCAATTATGTAAACTTTTGTTTTTGCCCTTGTTGGTGCGAAATTAATTTTGTCTTTTAGATCACGGATTTCATCAATACCACGATTTGATGCAGCATCTATTTCAACCATATCAATCAAATTCCCTTCACGAATTGGCACACAAATCTCACATTTATCGCATGGTTCGCCATCTTCTCCCGGATCCAAGCAGTTCAAAGCTTTTGCAAGTAAGCGAGCTGTCGAAGTTTTCCCAGTTCCACGTGGTCCACAAAAAAGATAAGCATGAGATGGATTCCCAGACTTGATTGCATTCAGCAAAGTTGTTCGAATATGGTCTTGTCCAACAAGATTGTTGAAATTTTGCGGACGATACTTGCGATATAATGAAACTTCAGACATAAAAAAATTGCGCTTATGGTTGGGGTGTTAAACTACCAAAAATTGGCTAAAGTCACAAGATCCATTTACTTTACAATTTCTTTGATTGCTTGGATAAACTTATCTTGAGAAAATTGTTCCGCATGTTTGCGAATTTTGCTAGTTGAGTAATTTTTTTCGTTCATAATGAGCCGTGCAAGCCCACTTTCCATTGAATCAACAGTTTGTTTGTCAAAAAATTCACCGGTAACACCTTCGATTACAGTTTCCAATGTCCCGCCTTTTCGATAGGCAAGAACCGGCTTCCCGCAGGCCATTGCTTCAACCGGCGTAATTCCAAAATCTTCTTCTCCCGGGAAAATCAAAGCGCGACAATTTTGATAATATTGCGCAACAACTTCATCATCTTTGAATCCAAGAAATGAAATATTTTTCCCTGCAGTACTTTGCAAGTATGGTTTATGTGGTCCGTCTCCAATAATTACAAGTTGTTTCCCGATTTTATTGAATAATTGAACGGCCAGATCAACTTTTTTGTATGGAGTGAGAGTTGAAACAATCAAGAAGTAATCTTCGTGAGTTTTTGTTGGAGTTAAGCGATCAAGTTCAACTGGTGGATAAATTACTTTGGAATCTTTTTGATAATATTTTTTAATTCTTTTTTGTGAATTTCGTGAATTCGCAATGTAAAAATCAGTGCG
>JAHJMX010000013.1 GCA_018821175.1 Patescibacteria group bacterium | reverse complement strand
GTTCTGATTCAATTCATATCCAATCCGCAATAACTTTTCCGCCTTATCCAAAGCCGCTAAGTCCCCTGTCTCTTCATAAATTTCATTATAAATCTGCCCATAACTTATATACAAATCCCGCTTCAGGAAAATTTCTTGTGCCTCCTCGTATTTTACAATCGCCTCATTATATTGTTCATTTTTATCCAATGCACGGGCCTGTTTGAAAACTAGTGAATAATAAATTTCATGTCCAGCAACAAAAAGCATTACAACAGCAATGAAACCTGAGATAATTTTCGCAACATTCCCTTTCTTCAAATCCATAACAATTTTCGATTTTGGAATCTTCTGATTTGTAAAATATGAGATCATTCCAAGAAACAAAAATAGTAAGAAAATTGTCGATACAAAATTCAAATTATAATCAATCATATTGTGAAGACCACTCCCGAGGGTACTCAAAAATAACACACTCAAAATCGCCCCCTCTTTCTGATCAAATTTTTTATACAACTTTGCATTTCGAACAAATAAAATCGCTAAGAATAAAACAAAACTAATCATTGCGAAGAATCCGTTTTCTACAAGTATCTTTAGAAATAAATTGTGCGGATGACTCGAATTTCCAAGCAAACTTTCTTGATATTTTGGAAAAACATAATTGAAACTTGCCGGCCCGGTTCCAAGAATTGGATTATCAAAAAACAGCTTCAAACTTCCCTTCCAAAATTCAATTCTATTAGTTGTCGAAACCGAAGCTTCATCAGCATTCAATGTCACCTTTTCTGTAAAAGAATTTATATCATCATGATTCAAACTTCTAAGATAATTAATCGGCGCAGTCAAAGATGCAGCAATCACAACCATCAAAATTGGAAGTGCTATGGCTTTTCCTATATTTCGCCATCCCAATTTTAGCCGTTTTTGCGCTTTCCATTGCTGCAAAACAATCCCGAAAATATAAACCACCCCCATCAAACCCAAAACCATCAATCCTCCTCGTGAATAACTCAAGAAGAAACTTGCAAGGACAAGCACGATCAAAACCCCAATAATAAGCTTTTTCCAAGCATTCAGCTTCTGATGCCAGAAATAAAAAACTACTGGAAGCGTTGCAATGACAAAATTAGCGTATGCATTCGGGTATTGCGAGAACTTATACACATTACTTCCAAAGCTCCCTGTAAAACGATTAAAAGGCTCAATGATATATTGAAAATATCCATACAAACTACTCATCGCCAAAACAACAACAACTCCAATCAAAAATTTCTCAAACTTCTTCAAATCCCATTTCTGACTCGAAACAAAAACATATACAAAAGCCCCCGCAACAAACAGAATTACCTCAAACAATCCAACGTTCTTTGTTTGCGAAAAAAAATATGACAACAAAAAAAACATCATAAATCCCCCAAGTGCTAAATTCTCAACACCGAATCGCACCTGTTTATCATCATTTTTATTAGAATTATACCAATAACTTCTCATCAAATATAAAATCCCAAATCCAGCAAGTGATCCTGCAAAAAGCAAATGACTCAAAATATCAATTCCGCCTTCGTTAAAAACTGAAAAAATCAATATACAAAAAAAGCCAAACCAGATTAGGTACTCAATTATATTTTTCCCTTTGTTTGACTTACTAAAGTAATTCACGTTTATGCGTATATGGTAATCGCGATGTCAATTTTGGTGGAGCTAAAGGGAGTCGAACCCTTGACCTCCTCGGTGCAAGCGAGGCGCTCTAGCCAACTGAGCTATAGCCCCACACCAAGAATCAACTAATCAGTGACGTTTTCATCACCCGCGACATCATGCCTTTTTTCTAAATCTTTTTCAAGAGTTTTTTCGTTTACAACTGTTTTTTCATTTGTAATATCTTCATTTTTCTTTTCTGCTTTATTCTCTACACCGTTTTCCTTCGTTTTTTTACCAAAAATTTGCTTAAAAAAGTCAACCAAAACATCTTTTCCAGAAAATACAGTCCACACAGAAAACATTAAAAGCAAAGGATAACTCCCAATTTGCCAAGAATAAACTGCCAAAATTGAGGCCCCAATCAAATTAATAAAATCGTATTCAAAATCGTATGTTTTCCATCGTCCAAGTTGATTCATTATAAACCCAACCATAATAACTAATGCTCCGATAAATCCAATAATTGTGTAAGGATCTAATGCCATAATTTTTGAAGTAAAATCTTAAAATGCAACTAGATTGCAAAGAGAAGTCTATAGAAAATGCCGTAAAGCGTCAAGAAACAAAAAAGCCACTTCCAGTAGAAGTGACCATTTCGATTCAATAACATTCAGTGTGTAATAGAGAGCTACCTGCGACCTTATTAATTCAAGCGTGATTCACACACTTGAAAGGTCTCGACCGTGAGAATGTCACAATCTGAAACATAAGTATCAGATTAGCATTCCTGTGTCTCCTTAGAAAGGAGGTGATCCATCCGCAGGTTCTCCTACGGATACCTTGTTACGACTTCGTCCCAATCAATGGTTTCACCTTAGGCCCGCTCCTTACGGATAACGAGACTTCGGGCGCCCCCATCTTTCATGACGTGACGGGCGGTGAGTACAAGACCCAGGAACATATTCACCGCGCCATTGCTGATGCGCGGTTACTAGCGATTCCAACTTCATGAAGTCGAGTTGCAGACTTCAATCCGAACTGAGATTGGTTATAAGCGATTAGCTCACTCTTACGAGATTGCGACGTT
>JAHJMX010000012.1 GCA_018821175.1 Patescibacteria group bacterium | reverse complement strand
GATTTATGAACCAGGGTCAGTATTTAAATCCATTGTTATGGCCTCGGCGATTGATGATGGAGATGTGACTCCAAACCATACTTTTTATGAATCTGGGCCAATACAAGTTGATGAATTTGAAATTGGCAATTCAACAGAAACTTATCGTGGACTTCAAACTATGACTAACGTCCTTGAGCAATCCTCAAACGTCGGGATGGTATATGTGGCTAAAAAAATTGGGCGAAATCTATTTTACAATTATATGCTTCGTTTTGGATTTGGAGAAAAAACCGGGATTGAATTTGATTATGAGCAAACTGGACAAATCGAATATTTTACTCAGTGGGCGGACAGTGAGCTTGCAACTCATGGCTTTGGGCAAGGTATTTCAGTGACACCTTTGCAGATGGCGAATGCTTACGCTGCGCTTGCAAATGGGGGGCTTTTAATGCAGCCATACATTGTTGCTGCAACTCGTGAGGCAAATGGGAAAACAACTTATACAGAGCCGCTTATTATTAATCAGGCAATTTCTGAAGAATCTTCGAACACAATTACGGAAATGCTTGTTTCAGCTGTAGAGAATGGAGTTGCAAGTAAAGCTCAAGTTTCTGGACATTATGTTGCCGGCAAGACAGGAACCGCTCAAACATATAAATACGGGAAACCACTTAGTGGAGCTGGGACTACAATTACTTCTTTTGGTGGATATGGGCCGGTTGATGATCCTCGTTTTGTAGTTATTATTAAACTTGATAACCCAAGAACAAGTGAGTGGGGTTCTGATACTGCTGCTCCTATGTTTAGTGAAATTGCAGCTTTTTTGTTTAATTATTACAATATTCCGCCAGATAAATAATAATGAAATTTTATGCGAATTAATGTGAATAAAAATGTGAATAAAATTGGCAAATTTTTGGCTCTAATATTTTTTAGCGCGGTTTTATTTGGGATGAATTTTGCAATGATTGCGAATGCAGCTTCGACTGATACTTATAAAGTTTCAGCTTGGATGCCATCTTGGGATATTGAAGAAGCAACAGATTCTTTTGAGAGCAATGCTGATGTTATTGATACACTTAGTCCTTTTTGGTATCACGTGAATACTGACGGGACTTTAACAACGGTTATGAATGGTGAGGATATGAATATTATTCGATTTGCTCAATCAAATAATGTAGAAATAATTCCAACTATTAGCAATTCATTTGATTGGAAAGTTGTTCATGAATTTTTGAATGATTCGGAAGAAAAGAAGAAGAATATTGCGAGGATTGTGGATAAGGTAAATTTCTTTAATTATGATGGAATTGATATTGATTATGAAGGTTTGTTGAGTTCGGATAAAGACGCATTCACGTCTTATATCAGGGATTTGAGCGCTGAGCTTAAGAAGCATAATAAGAAGTTGACGATTGCAATTCAGGCGAAAACTTATGATAAAATTGCGATTTATGGAGATTTTGGGCAGGATTGGAAAGCAATTCATCCTTATGTGGATGAGTTCAGAATTATGACTTATGATTATGGTTGGCGCGGGTCTGTGCCACGCCCTATTGCCCCATATTATTGGGTTGAAGATGTTATTGAATATGCTCTAGATAATGTTCCAAAAGAGAAGATTTTCCTCGGAGTCCCATTTTATGGTGGAGGTTGGTCTGATGGTTATTTTTATAATTATACTTACGACACGATTAAGCTGATTTTGGATAGATATGGTGTTGATTTTCAATATGATCCAACTCAGAAAACGAATAAATTATATTATGTAAGTAATCAAGATAGCCGTGATGTGCCTGTTCCACATGAGGTTTGGTTTGAGAATAGTGTGAGTTTGGAGCCGAAGTTGGATCTTGTTAAAAAATATGATCTCGGTGGGATTGCGATTTGGCGACTTGGGAAAGAGGATACTAGGAATTGGAAGGAAATACGAAAAATACTTAAAGGGGAGCCACTGACGGAGACATTGTATTTTCGAGATGTGAATCAGAACACTGCAAATTTTGAGGCAATTACTAGGCTTGCAGAGCTTGGAATTGTTCGTGGGCAAGATAAATCAGATTGGTTTAAACCTTATGACAAAGTGAATCGTGCGGAGATTTTGAAGATGACTTTGAATAGTTTTGCGCGTGATACATCGAATTATATGTTTGAGGATATTATTGCTGAGGCGCAAGCTGCGCTTGAGGCTTCGAATGCTGAGATTGACGAGAGTGCGACTGGCGATGTCGAAG
>JAHJMX010000011.1 GCA_018821175.1 Patescibacteria group bacterium | reverse complement strand
TGATGAATTTGAAAACAAGGATCTTGTAAAAAATTACAGTCAAACTTACTAGAATAATAAGAATGTAATGGAAGGGCCTCGATAAATCGAGGCCCTTTTTTCGATATATCTTTTTGCCAGAAAAAGACCCTTGACATATCTGTGGGAACTTGTTAAGATTCTCTCCTTTCGAAAATCCAGTTTAAAAAATAAAAACAAAAGTCTGTCAATGCTCTCCCTTGAGCATCCTTGCAAATTATAACTTATTTAAAAATGCAACGGGCTTTACGTTTTTATGCCATTATACTGACAAGTTTTCTGTTCATTGTTATGAACTTAGAAAACATATCAGAAGCAAATCAAGGAAATATTGAAGAAAATCTTGATCACGCTACTGCTCATACGTATAATACTCACGCTGCTTCTATCGACGATGAGTACGCAAGAGCATTGGAGACATCAGGTATCCAACTTCATTCAGGCTCTACTTATAAAGCAGATAGCATAAGCACAGAAAGTTCTTTGAATCATTGTAAATCTCTTGTTTATCAGACACTTAATTCGTTGCCTGAAAAACATGTTAATCATCTAGAAGACTTAACTTTATACTTCAGCGACGGACGCAGAGGTCTAGCTGGCGGTTCAACTCTCATTTTGCGATGTTCAGATATAAGCGATCAAGAACTTACTTCTGTATTAGTCCATGAGATGGGTCATGTTGTTGACACCGGCTTAAACACTGGCAATTCAAGCGCTGGAAAAAGTAAGTTTATGGATGGGAACACCCCAGTTTATCAAAATGACTTGAGCCTTAGATTTTACCAAATCAATTGGGAAAATTCAGAAAAGTTGAAAAACTCATCTAAGGCGGAAGACTTTGTAACTGGATATGCTATGACAGATCCATTTGAAGATTTTGCAGAAACATACAACTTTTATGTTTTACACGGAGCCCAATTTAAAGAGATGGCGAAAGAGAACAGACAGCTACAAAGAAAGTATCTATTTATGAAATATTTCATCTTTAGAGGGCAAGTCTTCGACAACGATCCATATACAGAGGTTGCATATAATGCACGTTCATACGATGCCACAATGATAGATTATGACAGGAACAAGTTCATCCAAACAACATAAAAATAAAAAATTAGCTTGCTTTAGACGGTTTCATCCGTTTAATATATAGATTAGTTTAGGATATTAAGGCTTATTTTCTAGGGCGTTGGTACTCCTAATACTAAGTGGAAACTCTCCCTCAAGCAGGGGGAGTTTTCTTTTTATATAAAATTTTAATCTTGCCTTCATACTAACAAAAAGTTAAAATGCTTTCTGCGCCAAGATATACTTAAGGTGCAAAAAACATGGTGAGTGTAGCTCAGTTGGTTAGAGCATCGGGTTGTGGTTCCGAGGGTCGTGGGTTCGAGCCCCATCACTCACCCCATTGAATTTCATAAGAACATATTTAACAAAAGTTATACATGATAAAGAAACTCAGCTTATCTCTGATAGCAGCGGTCTTTTTTGCTTTGCTATCCCCTACTTCGCAGGCATTAGTGAGCATCGAAGTAATCAATCCATTTTCGGATTTAGCAGTAAGCCATATAAATTACGACGCGATACAATATTTATCCGACGAAGGCGTGTTACAAGGTTATGAAGATGGAACTTTTAAACCAGACCAAAACATTAATAGGGCAGAATTCTTGAAAGTCTTAATCGAAGGACGCGGGATAACACCAGCTGATGATCTTTATGGGAATTGTTTCCCAGATGTCACAAATCAATGGTTCGCAAAATATGTTTGTTATGCAAAAATCCGAGGATGGGTACAAGGATATGAAGATGGGACTTTTCGCCCAACAAATAATGTGAATAAAGTGGAAACTATTAAAATGGTAATAGCAATTTTTGACGATTTTCTTTTACCGGAAGTTGTAGACACAAAACCTTACGTGGATGTTGATATATCGCAATGGTATGCGCGCTACGTGCAAGCAGCTAAAAATCACAACCTAATTGAAGGAAGCAGCCTGATATTAAATCCAACAACAGAGATGACGCGCGCAGGTGTCTCAGAAATGACTTACAGAGCAATAATGGCAGATGCCGAGGATGATTTGATATACAAAGATGATTGCGAAGATGTATGTACAGCTCCAATTGATAACTTCGAAGAAATTGCTATGAATACTTTGATTTATTTGCAATACAAAGACATGGATGCAATCGCAGAAATTGCACATCCGGATAGCGGTGTTAGATTTTCGCCATATGCAAACATCAGTATGACAAGCGATGTTGTATTAACAGCAGAGGAACTTCGTCATATAACATCAGATACAACTGTTCGAAACTGGGGAGCTTTCGACGGTTCAGGGATGCCAATTAACCTCACTTTCAACCAATATTACGATAAATTTATATACGATCATGATTATGTAAATGCTGACACAACAACAGTAAACGGTATTGTTGGAAGTGGAAGCCTATATGAAAACATGACTGAAATTTATCCAAACGCAAGTTATGTTGAGTATCATTTCGCTGGATTCAATCCAGAGTATGAAGGTATGGATTGGGCTGCTTTACGTCTAATCTTTGACCAAAAAGACGGCGACTGGTATTTGGTCGGGGTCATGCATGACAGTTGGACAATTTAAAGCTCAAATTACACAATTTTCTTTTGTGATTCCACTTTTTCAGCGACTTTTTGGAAAATCCCTTCCATGAAAAACATTACAAATCGCTGTATCTTTGGATAATCCACATCCTGATTATTCTGCAAAAGAAAATCACGTAAAACAAAAACGATGAGTTGAATCAAAGAATTGGCTACACCTCCATCTTTTTCAATTCCAGTCTTCAAAGTACGCTCAGCATTTTCCATAGCTTGCTGATAAATAGTCCTCATCCATTCATCTATTTGTATCTTCAATACAAGTGGCAAAACGGCTTCTTTATCAAAAAAAACAAGCGCTTGATTTTGTTCATAAGCCCTTGGATCAGAATCTCCTTGTTTTAACAAATGGTTCCCCTCTCCATCCTGCATCAAAGCTTCATTCCCCAGCATAACAACGCTCAAAACAAAGGCTGGATGCATATTCCTTTCA
>JAHJMX010000010.1 GCA_018821175.1 Patescibacteria group bacterium | reverse complement strand
TTCTTTTTTATTATCTTCAATAGATGTCCGAATCTTTCTTTGTGCTGCCGATTCTGAGTCTTTTATGGTTTGTACTGGGTCTTGATTCATAACTTTACTTTAAAAATGTAAGAGAAATTACGTCGCGAAGATACTAGATTTTGAACCTACAAAAGTCAATACTGAAAGCCTTATGATTGAGAAAAGAATGGGAATTCAACTTGACAAAAACTGACAATCCCGCATAAAATATAATCTTATTAAACATGTTGTGTTTAGGTCTTAAAACGGTTAGAAAAATGTCGCAACTTTAATTAAATGTGGAATGAATGAAAACGAAGGGAAAAATCAGGATGAAGAATTGAGATCTTTGGTGGTTTTTGAAATTGCCAATAATGTTTTGAAGTCGCTTCAAGAAGCCAATGAAGATGTTGATGATAGCGATTTATTGAGTGATCAAATTAATCGAATCATTTTTGAAATTAGGGATGAATTCCAAGGTGTAGTTGAAAATTTATTAAATTTATCAAATAACGATTCTTCTAAAGGGGTTGAAAAGGGCTTGTATAATTTGACTATGGGGTTGCCTGGGAAATTGACCGGCATGGCTTTTGAACTAAATGAAAATCCTATTAAGCAGGAACAATTACTTGATATTAAAGAAATGATTGTTAAATGGTATGGTGCTTTCTGCGAATCTAAACATAAATATAGGTCTAAATATGAGCCTGAGCAGATTTTTGGTGTTGTTCGTGCATTTATGCGGTTTGATATAGGCGCAGAATGTTTTGCTTTGCTTGAAGATGTTTTACAGAGTTATTTTGGGAAAAACGCAAAAAAACTTTTTAAACGGAAGTTGACTTTCGAGGAATTGATCGTATCGGCAAAACTTATCATGCAAACACGTATTCGACGTGCAGAGATTGTGTTGAATGAAGCATTCAATTTAGAAACAATTCATATTGAAGGTGCGGTGGATGAAATATCAGGGTTAATGAATGCGATCGACAATGATATTTCGATTATGTATCAAAATAATTCTGTGGATGATGATTACATCGAGGATATGCGGGAAGAAGTTTATCTAATGATGCGTAAATTGATTTTTGGGATATGCCGATTAGAGACCGAAGATGATTCTGAGGCCGAAGTTGTTGTTGATGAATGGAAAAAGGTTATCGAAGGGGGGAAAGTGGATCCTGATATTAATATGTATTTTGTTGCTGCCAAAATTGAACAATTTAGGAGCATGCTTAATGATGCTCTACATAAATTTGAAAATAAAGATTCCGATATTCATAAACTTGATTCTGAATTAATTGATGTCAAAGATTTATTGGGAAAACTTTTTGTTGCGGTTCGTTCTTTGCATGATTCAGATGGAGCTGAAGTTGCACAAGCAGAGATAACAAGGGCTATTTTTGATTTTACTGCTGGAGCGATGAAGATTATTGAGCAAGCTATTATTGATGACAATAAGTTTGTAACATCTCTTTATCGCAAGGACTCAAATCTTATATATTCTTATAATTATTTATCTTCTTTATTAGATTTGCTTGTAAAGAATGGCTTTGAAGCTGAAGAAGTTGCTTTTTACAAAGCATGGATTCATATTTGCCTTGGGCAAACCGCAGGGAACATGAAGGAGTTTTTGGAATCTGAAAAGTTTATAGAAAAAGCAATGTATCAATTGGAAGACCGCATTAAAACTTCATCAGAAATCTCACAAGAAGAATTTTCGCAAATGTTGAATTTACATTACTTTATTGGGCTTGCTGAAATTGAGCATATCAATAGTAATTTGTTTAATGGTGAGATTGTTGATAATGAAACTTATTTTTATTATTTAAATTCTTTCAATAAACGTATTTCAAAAATGCAAAATATCGAAAGACGACTATCTATTGCCGAAAATGAAACAAATGTTGACCTGAGTGATACTTTACAGCGTTTGCTTGATAAAATTTTGGAAAAGAACCATAATGATGACGTTAAGTCATAGTTTTAAATAGCCATAACTTGACAATTTGTGAAGATTTTGTGAAAATCCGCGTAGCTTAGACTCATAACATACCTTGGATGGTAACTGTACCAAGCCAAAATTCGGGAGAAAATCATGAGATTGGAAAAATGCATTTTCCAATTGATGCTGCGGTGAAACCCGACAGCCGTAATGCAAGCTTTTATGTTATGACAAGAAAAGCTGCTCTGATCCAGGCAAAAGATGAGGTATCTCAATGTGATTCTTTAGAGAAATTTCATTTGGAAAAATTGTCTCAAGAAATTGTTAGTGATGAAGCACTTGTATATTCGTTGCAGAAATTTAATGAAAATTTAAAATCTGTTTTAGAAAATAGAGGTGATAATGAATTGGAATTTTTGGATATAGCTAGAAAGCATTATAAAATTCTTGGTTTTGATAAGGCTTCACAGGTTGGGGTAGATGCAAAACTAAGTGCATTGGAAGATGGGAATGATATTTCGAATGTTGAGAGGGGGAATTCTTCTTTGACCCATATTTTGGCTGAAACTCAAGATGTACTTAATGATTTCCTTTTCCGTTTGACCGCATTAAGTCAAAAAGATTCAAATGAGACTGATGAAAATAGAACTTATAAAATGCTTGTAGATGGACAAATGCTTGCTGTAGAAAACAAAATTGCGCAAGGGCTCGGGCTTGTTTTGGAGGATGAAGATAGTGGGATTATGATTGCAGAAATCAAACAGGCAGTTAAAAATGCTGAAGTTCTTGGTGATCTAGATTTCGTAGAGGATGTATCCCTTCGGGCTGTTAGGGTAGCAATTGATATGCAAAGATATGCTTTTGCAAATGAGCTAAATGCTTCTTTGATTGACAAAAGA
>JAHJMX010000009.1 GCA_018821175.1 Patescibacteria group bacterium | reverse complement strand
ATTATAAATTTTTTATTAAATATATTTTGCAAGATTTTGTTCAACCCTTGCATGAACATCTCCAATTTGCGCATTAAAAGTTGTCCCAGTGATAAGTTCATACGCTTCTATATATCTACGAGCAGCCTCAACTTTGATTTCATCTGGTACATTTGGGACTTGTCCTTCTCCAGTGAATCCTTGATCTACAAGCCAAAGACGCACATATTCTTTGTCGATTTTTTTTTGCTCTTCTCCAGCTTCAAATCTAGCCTGATATTCATCCGCATACCAAAAACGAGATGAATCCGGAGTATGAATCTCATCAATCAAAATAATTTTACCATCTTTAGTTTTTCCAAATTCGTATTTTGTATCAACAAGTATAATCCCCTGCTTAGCAGCAATTTCAGTCCCTCTCTTGAAAAGTTCAAAAGAAGCTTTTGCCATAAAATCAAATTCTTCTTCAGTGATTTCCCCTCGCTTTAAAATTTCTTCTTTAGAAACCGATTCGTCATGAGCCCCATGCTCAGCCTTTGTTGAAGGTGTTAAAATTGGCACATCCAACTTCTGATCTTTCTTGAGTCCTTCAGGTAAAACATTTCCACAAAAATTCCTAACACCATTCTTATAATTAAGCCATGCAGAAGTACTTGTGCTTCCGGTGATATAAGCACGCACAACCATTTCAGCTGGCATTGGAGAAACTTCCATCACTTCAATAACATTTGGATCCGGTACAGAAATCATATGATTCCCAATAATATCCTTTGTCTTTTCAAACCAAAAAGTTGCCATCTGATTCAAAACTTGTCCCTTGAAAGGTATTTCCGTAATTATACAATCAAAAGCCGACAAACGATCGGTTACCACTATTAATCGCCTATCTCCTAGCGTGTAATTATCACGAACTTTCCCCTCATAAACATCACCTAAATTAGTAAAACTAGTTCCTTTTAAAACATATGGAATTTGTTTTTTTATATCCTCAATTAAAATCATAATAATAAAGTTTAAAATACTCACGTTAATTCCTGATAAAAACTATATTAATTCAACTATACGGTCAAGCCGATAAAAGGCTTTAATTTTCCAAAAAAATCTCTATAATAAGGGCGCTCTTTGATCCCGAGCAAATTTAATTTTAAACTAGATATATGTTTGATAAATCTATTTCTCAAGTAACAGCAGTGATTGGAGCTCAATGGGGAGATGAAGGAAAAGGAAAGCTAGTAGATATTCTTTCAAAAGAATTTGATATTATTTTGCGTGCAACTGGTGGAGCAAATGCAGGACATACAATTTACGCACCAAATCCAATCAATCCTGAAGAAATTGTGAAATTCGTATTTCATTTAGCCCCTTCCGGGATTATTCATGAAGGAAAAATTGGCGTACTTGGGAATGGACTTGCAATTCACTTACCATCTTTGATTGAAGAACTTGATGTCTTGAAAAAATACAATATCAACCCAACTGGACGACTTTTCCTCTCGGATCGCGCACATATCGTATTTGATTATCATAAAAAAATCGACGCTATAGAGGAAGCTTTGAAAGGAAATAAGAAAGTTGGAACAACTTTGCGAGGAATTGGACCAGCATATCAAGATAAAATCGCAAGACGAGGAGTCCGCGTTGGTGAGCTTTTGGATTTTGATAAATTTGCAGACCACGTACGAAATACATTCATGCAATTGCAAATATTGCACAAAGATTTAAAACATGACATCGAAGCAGAGCTTGATGAAATAAGACGTATGCTTGGATTTATCAGACCATTCATAAAAGACACCGCTATTTACATTAATGATGCACTAAAAGCAGGTAAAACTATTTTGATTGAGGGAGCAAACGGAGTTTTATTAGATATAGACCATGGAACTTATCCATTTGTTACTTCATCAAATCCAACAGCAGGAGGCTTCCATACAGGAACAGGAATCGGAATCAACAAAATCCAAAGCTTAATCGGTATCGTCAAAGCTTATATGACACGTGTTGGATCTGGGCCTTTCCCAACAGAATTATTTGACGAAACTGGTGACAGACTACGAGATCTTGGTGGAGAATTCGGATCAACAACTGGCAGACCAAGAAGATGTGGATGGTTTGATGCCGTCGCAACAAAATATGCAGTAATAATAAACGGACTTACATCAATCAACCTTACAAAACTCGACATCCTAGATACATTTGAAACAATAAAAGTTTGTACAGGATATACACATAAAGGCAAAAAAATAACTTCAATCCCAGCTTCTACTGACATTTTAGAAGAGTGTGAACCGCAATACATAGAAATAGAAGGATGGAATTGCAAAACTTCTGATGCACGAACATTCGACGAACTCCCACAAAAAGCAAAGGATTACATCAAAAAACTCGAGGAGCTGATAGAATGTCCGATCAATTTCGTTGGAGTTGGAGTTAGGCGTGATCAAATAATCTACAAAGCAGATTAACCACGAAGTTTACCTTCTGCCTCTGCAACACTATAAAATTTCTCCTCCAATAAGTCTGGAGTAATCAAACCAAGAACATAAGTATCTGGCCTAGATTCTCTATACGCAACGTTATTTAATGAATCAGAAAGCGCGCTTTTTGAAATATATCCAATATCAGAAATCCCCGTTTTTTTCCAAATATCAACAACTTTGCGGAAATATTCTTTACCTGGACAATAACCAGCACCAAGAATCACAGCTAAATACATCATTGGATTATTTTTGTATTTCAAGGCTTCTGTGTATCTATCCTTTGTAACAAATCGTCCGTAATCCATAAATGACTCTGCCATATTTTGATATTTTCTGTATTTATCACCTTTATAATAATCTGTCGTATTTATATCCCCCGGTTTAGCTTTTATGCCAAAAAATGCATTATCATTACGTGCAAGCCCACTTCTTCCAGCCCCAGTTTCCAAGAATGACATCCCGAATGTAACTTGCCATGGCACACCATATTTACTCTCAACCTCTTTAGCGTATTTTTGTGCATCCAATTTATAATCTCCAATAGGAGCATGTTCAACTTGACTAGTTTCTTCCTTTTGCTTCATTTCATCATCAGACAATCTCGTAAATTTATCTTCAACTTGTGCTGCACGTGTAATATGAGTAATTGGATATTTCTTAAAATCATACTGGCTAATCTTTTGTCCTTTTCGCCCATTCTTGCCTCCTCCGTTATTATGCCAATTCGCACATTCAGCAATACGATTTTCTTTATCAACCCATCTAATAAAAATCACACTATGATTCCCTCCGAGATCAAAACTGTTTCTATTGTTGAGATAAAGCCAATATCCAGCTTGTAAACTATCAACAAGATCAGGACGCTCATTTAAAGCATTTTTCCCGTTTCGCGCATCTGGCACAATACTTTGATCAACAGTCCTCTTCCACTGACCATTCTCTCTCGCATAATCCATGTTGTGATAAAGCCCAGATTTCATAGTGACTCCAGCAATTGCATAAACTCTTTCTACCCAATTCCCACAATGCTTTGCGTAAATATCTTCATTTTTTGCAACCCACTCTGCAACAGCAGCAACACGCGCTCCTGGTTCTTTAATATCCTCCAGACCAGGAATTTTATCACGTATCTTTTGCATCTCGACTTGAGTCATTTCCATTTTGGCAACACTATAAGAAACTCTATCCACATATGCTTCAAGTTTTTTCTTATTTTCTTCATAATATTTTGTTTCTTTCACCACCTGAACATCAATTACCTGTTTATCTTTTTTTTCATCTTCAGAAAGGACAGAAAGTGGATAAACTTTATATCCAGTATATACCTCTAAATATTTTCCTTTTTCATCATAATAGCCAATTTTATGCCCATCAACATTATCAACTCCAGGAATTTTCCTAGTCCCAATTTTAGTCTTTCCACTACGATCAACAATTGCAACTTTCTCCCAACTAGGCGGACAAATATGCCCGGCACCAATATTCATTTCAAATTTATCTTTTCCATATAAATTAATTTCCAAATACATACGTCCTTGTGTATCTTCCATTTTCTTAGAAAATTGTGCAGCCATGCGAGAAAATCCTTGATTCTCCTTTAAATCTTTTCCATTATTCATTCTGCGAATTCCACCACTCCAAAGATCATAAACTGGCATCTTTTCAGAAGCAGCAAGCATTTCTTGAATTGCCTCAGGTTTGAATTTTTCCTTTTCAGTAAAAGAAAAAGCAGTATTAATTTCTTTTGTTGAAAGTTTTTTGATTGGATCTTGCAAAAGATCCTTCCGTTCGCCTTTGTTTTGAGACATAATTAAGGCT
>JAHJMX010000133.1 GCA_018821175.1 Patescibacteria group bacterium | reverse complement strand
GTTCATACTAACAGTTACTGCAAAATTTGCGTCAAGCTCGTCATCAAAAGTTATTTCTTTCTCATCTTTAGGTGGCTCCCATAAATGTTGATTAACTGTAACATTAGGATCAGGGTTTTCTATCCCTACTTTATCTTTACCCATATTTTTAATAATTAATTAACAAAGGATACCGATTATAACATTTTTTCTACAATCGTCAAGCCTAGTTAATATATGAATCATTCATCACTTCAGGCGTTCCGTACATATAATTCATATAAATATATTGATCTCTCATTACATCGCCTTCATTGTCTTGTTGGCTCAATTGAACTTGTACACTAATATCTGGGATCGTATTGGCATCATCAATAATACTAAAATCAGCGTTAGGAGTTGAATATAAGAAAGACACAGTCTCAGATGGATCCAATGTGACAGAATCACCTACCGTATTTGTCGCGAGAAAACTCACAAAAATATCTTCAGGCAAATCAATTGATTCAATAAGTACATCTGAACCATCAAGTGTATTTATTCCATTTACAACTTGCAGATCCGCATATAGCTCGATTGTAACAGGAATAGTGTCTGCTCCTATATTAACAATATATCCGTTTGGTAAAACCTGATCATCAATAGATCCATCTTGATCAAAATCTCCTGTATCAATATAACTTTGGCCAGAAAGAGCCATATTACGAGCATTACTCAACATTGCTGAAACACTTTGAGATGCATTACGAAATTCAATTTGATATTTCATCACATAAGAACTCCCAAAACTCATTGTTGCGATAATCATAATAATACCAACAACAACCATCACCTCCACTAGAGTAAATGCTTTTTGTTTGACTTTGTGCGAATGCAAAATTGAAAAATACACAAATATTAATTTAATAATCTATTAAAGTGCACTAATGAATTTATACCATATTTTTATTTTTTTTGCAGCCTGTAGTCCCAAAAATACATAAACAATTGATCTTTGAATTTCCGTACACGCTCAGCAAAATACTCTTGATTAAGCCCTTGATAAACAAATTCTAATTCGAATAATTTTTCTTTATCATGATCAATCCCTTCAACACACACAATGGATTTACTAAAATCTAAGGCAATATCAAAATCAAATTTTATGCCAGGATGAATTTTTCTAATTCTTTCATTATATTCCTTTTTTAAAGCATTATTTAGAAACTCAATTGTTTCTTCTGTATATTTCCCTTTATTTTGCCTAACCAAAAATTCGATTTCAGAGGCTACTTGATCGTTTTCAGGTAAAATTTCCTTTAACTTTATATATTCAAATTTTTTCAATATATCATTAACTTTATCTTCAAAACCTTGAAACCCAAGTGAGTTTATCCCTGCTTTGAGCCGTGTGAACTCAATTGTATAACTGCCTTTTTTCGCATTCAATTCAGTAGGCCGTAGAGCAATATATGGAATATTGTTTAATAAAGCCAATATTGCATATAAATCATCTTTAAAATGCATAATGTTATGCTCTTTGTTGATCCCAGCTCCATCTCGAATTGCATTTAAATAATCATCTACATATTTCTTCCCTCCATATAAAAGCCCTTTTTTCTCCTTTAAAACATAAAGTCCCTCACGTTTAACATCTTTCATATAAAATGCATCATGCAATCCGCTAATTGGCTTTTCCTTTTGTGGCAAGACTTCAGCATCTATAGCCTTCAACCGCATTGTTGGCATACGATTGCGAATAGGCTCATTGATTTCAACCAAATCCTCCTCATCCAGCTCAAGAAAAGCCCCATCTTCAGCACTAAAAGCCCCAACTTCATCATTATCATTCTCATTTAAAATCGAGAGCGCTCCTTCTGATATATGTTGCAACAAATCATCAGGATCATCATTTATCTCAATTGAAACCCACCCATCTGGAATACCATCATCCATTAAAATCAAATCATCAACATCTTTCGGCATGTCAATTGTCCCACTAATAATGCCATCAATAGGAGAATCCTCTCCCGAAAAATTTACATCAATCCCTCTATCTTCTTTTTTTCCCATAACGTGAGCGCGTTAATTTAAGGCATAAACTTACTCGGCTGAAGGCCATTTGTCAATAATTTAATCCACCTAAAACAATTACAAATTCTCCTTTTGGATTTCGTGTTTTAAACATTGCGTTTAATTCCCCTACTGTCCCCCTAATAAATTCTTCGTGGATTTTTGTAAGTTCACGAGCTAAAACTATTTTGCGCTGTGCTCCAACGAATTCTTCGAGTTGCGATAATGTTTTTGCAATTCTATGTGGGGATTCATAAAAAACAACTGTACGTTCTTCATCTGCGAGTGACTTCAAAACTGTTTGCCGCCCTTTTTTGATTGGAAGAAAACCAAGATAAAGAAATTGATTCATTGGCAATCCTGATGGCACAAGCGCAGCTAAAATAGCGGTCGCCCCAGGGATTGGGATTATTTCAACTCCGATTTCAAGAGCTGCTTGAATTAATGAATATGCTGGATCTGAAATCCCAGGAGTCCCAGCATCAGAAATAAGTGCACATTCCTTCCCTTCTTTGAAAAAATCCAAAATCTTTTCAAGTTTAGAATTTCCACTATGAGAATGATAAGAAACCACCTGTTTATCAATATCATATTTCTTCAATAAAATCTGAGAATGTCGTGTATCTTCAGCCAAAATTACATCAACTGCCTTAAGTGTTTCAATTGCACGAAAAGTAATATCACCTAAATTCCCTATTGGAGTCGAAACTATATATAATTTCATGTTTTTTTGTTATTGAGCAGATTATTTATAAGATTTTTTACTTTTTGTAATATGTGGTGCGGAAAAATAAAGTGGTTTAGCTATAAAGTTCTCTTCACATCCATCAAAATTAATACTCATCATATCTAAAATAGTATTCCCAAAAGATTTCAAATCATTCATATGAATTACATTTACACCTTTTTCAGCTAGAATTTGTTTTTGTGCAAATGGAATTACACCAAAAATTTCATGAATATTTTCATCCTGCAGTTTCTTGTAAAATTCATCAAATCCCATAAGATCCCCATGAAACCACATCTGATTTCTACCTGCATAAATAGCAAAATCAACATCACTTTTTGCATCAAAATATTTAAAAATCGATGCAGATATAACAGGAATCTCCTCAGCATATGCGATTGCATTTGCCACCGCAATAGACACGCGGAGTGCAGTAAAAGGCCCCGGCCCTTGAATCACAAAAACCTTATCCAAATCCTCAAATTTGGAATTCGCATCAGACATTAATTGGTTAATACTCGGCAGTAGAAACTCAGATTCGTTGTTGTTTGATTCCCAAAATTTTTCAATTATAACGCCTTGTTCAGAAACAAGCGCAATTTCTCCGTTCTCCCCAGATGTATTAATTCCCAAGATCAACATAAAAAATAAATATAAACACGCAACCATTTAAGATTGTGTGCAAATTATAACAAAAATCAAAGATAAAGTTTAATCAATGATTAAAATGTTTTCTAGCGAAATCCAAGCTTTATTTGATATCTTTCCCTGAGAATCTTCAGCCAAAATCTCTTCTACCAAAATATTGAAAGGATGAAGTTCATTTCTTGCACGCTCCTCATCTATCTTAGTGATACGAACTTTTTGATCTATCAAAAAAGTATATCCATTGGTTATCGACCCACCCCTAGATATTGTTTCTCTATCTTTTGAGTCATAACAAACAATAATCTCATCACCCACCTCTAATTTATCTTTTTCTGGAGAATAATCGTGGACAGCATGTAATAAACCACTCCTATTCAAAGCCTTAACATAAGCTATGACGCTTGTAATTTCGCATGAATCAAGTTGTTTTAACGATAGGTCTTGAGTTGCAGGCGTAGGACTAAGCGCTTGTTTTTCGCCAACATCTTGACGATTATTATCAAATGATGACATAAGTAGGAGTAGTTAAATATCAACTGGACCGTAGCATATAATCAAACCGTATGTTTGTCAATATGCGACAGTGTAAACAAATTTATTTATTTTTTTAAAAAATTGACAGATATAGGATCCGGCGTATAATGCGCATTGTGAACGCGCTCACTAAATCAAATTCTATGTCTGAGAAGCTATGTAAATTAATACCATTCCCAAGTAAGAATCCTAGTGGGAACAAATGTGATCGAGGGGCAGAACGCACAATGCCATTCAAAAGAGAAGAGTTGATTGCAGATAAATCCGCTGAAGATAGTCGCAAAATAAAAAGCTGTAGAGAAGAAATAAGAAAATACACAATTAGAATCATGGAAGGATCAACGATGTTAGCGTTTAATCCTAGCTTCGAAAGTTTTGAAAACGCAAAGCTGAACGCTGAAGAATCTTTTGGTCCCGAAGATGAAATCGATACAACAATTGCTGCAATAGGAGTCCCAGAAAAAAAACTTTACATCGTAAGTGGGACCCGTGAAAAGCTAATGAAAGACGCTCTATTTGCAGAACGTTATGGTGACTTTGAGGTAGAATACATTGATTCAAACAAAGCAAAAAACAAGATTTAATTTAAACTTCGAATATCACGGCGAGTACGCACGAATAAAATCACAAAATATCCAACAGCAAGCAGTATTGGCAATATACTCAATATTTGCCCCATTGTTAGCGGGAAGTCTGCTGAAACAGTTTGTCGTTCCTTCCAAAATTCAACCAAAAATCTAGTCGAAAAATACAACAGAATATACGTAAATAGTATAAAAAGTTTTGGCAGTTTTTTGTAAAATTTCAAATAAAGAACAAACAAAATTATAAAAATTACAAAGCTAAGACCAGCTTCATAAATTTGCGATGGATGGCGAGGGAAATCTTCACCAAGACGCTTGAAAACCACACCCCAATTACCATTTGTAGGGAGACCAATTATTTCGGAATTGAAAAAATTCCCGAGCCGCACAAACCCAGCTGTAATCGGCATTGCGATAACAAGTAAGTCCGGGTATTTAGTAAAATTTACTTTGTGCCTCCAAATCCAAAGTAAATATGAAATAAGTAAGCCAATTGCAGCCCCATGACTTGCGAGTCCACCACGCCATATCATAAGAATTTCCGAAAAATGTTGTGAATAATATCCCCAATCATAGAAGAAAACGTGACCAAGCCGGGCTCCAATCACCAACCCAAAAAATAAATAAAGTACCAAACTATCAAGCGTTTCTATTTTTTCACCTTCTCGCTTAAAAACCCACATCAAAATAAGGTAATTAATCACAATTCCAAGAGCAAAAAGGACTCCATACCATCTCAAACTGATGCTACCAATTTCAACTAGAACCGGAGAAATATCATGAACAAACATAAATTTATAATTATATTTAACCGCTTGTAAGTATACCACAACGTGAGGCATAATCAGCTACGAACAAAATATAAAAAATAATAAAATTATTAATGAATAAAGATAAGAAATTTTTAGCACTACTGATGATAGTGATTGTAAGTTTTCTGCTATTTAATTTTGCATTTGAATTGCTTCCAGGAATCACAGGGGCAGTCGTCCTATATGTTGTTTTCAACCGTGCATATAAACGCCTAGCTAAACTCATCAAACTAAAAGGCTTATCGGCAACATTAATCATCATTCTTTCTTTTATTCTTTTCGTCGTCCCTCTAATTTTTGTTTCATATGTAGCAATTGCTGAATTCATCAAAATCCTCCAAAGTCCATGGACTGCCAATATAATCACAAGCTTAAATTTTACATATGAAAATTTCGATTTACAAGTATTCATACAGGAACATATCGAAGTCATAACAAGTACACTAAAGGATATTTCAGCGACAGCAGTAGGAACCACCATGGTAGCTTTAAGCACAACAATTTACACGCTTGTAAATTTGTTCGTGATGTATATGCTCCTATTTTTCCTGCTTATAAATAACGAGAAAGTCAAAGAAACTATGGTAGAAATCGCTCCATTTGGAGAAAAAAACTCGAACAAACTAATTAAAGAAATGCACAACGTAATCCGTGCAACAATTGAAAGCAACGGAATTGTTTCCTTGGTTCTCGGATTTTTATTCGCAGCAGGACTCATGATTATTGGCTTTGACAATATCATTTTCTGGTTTTTTATCGCGACTATATTGTCATTTATTCCAATTGTTGGCATACAATTCATCTGGATTCCAGTAGGTGCAATGTACATTTATTCAGGTGATCATGTATCCGGTATAGGGATAATAATATGGGGAGCTTTCTTGAGCTATATCGCAGATGGATATATCCGCCAAAATGTACAAAACCGAATTGCAAAAATACACCCATTTGTTTCTTTAATGGGCTTAATCCTTGGGATATCATATTTTGGTATCGTAGGGATAATAGTTGGTCCACTAGTTTTGTCTTTTTTCATTTTAATGATCAAAATGTTCAAAGACGAATATTTGCCAAATTGGTAAAATCCACCATGAGTCACCATGTGAAAACCTGTTGACGCAGCATTAAAATGTCTAAGGGGAGAGCTCCCTGCCTTGACAGGGTTTTGTCATAAATTGTAAGATTATCGTCGGTTAAAGAAACCCTTCGAATATTAATAGATCAAT
>JAHJMX010000132.1 GCA_018821175.1 Patescibacteria group bacterium | reverse complement strand
TGCAATAACTGAGCTTACAGTGAATTTCCCACTGATAAATAGACCAATGGCCGACAAAACTATCCAAACAGGATATGTCCATTTAAATTTAGGTTTTTGTTCTTCTTCGAGAGTTTCTATTCGCTTAACTTCTTGTTCAACAAGGCTTGATTTGTGTTCAGTGACGTTATATAGAAGATAAATCAAAAATCCAACAATCGACAAAATCGCTTCAGGCAATGTAAAAACGCCATCTTTCATCGTCAGGATTAGAATTGCTCCTGATCCTACGAGTAATGGCAAATCTAGCCTAATTATGCTTTTTTGGATTTCGATTTTGCGCGCAATTATCGTACTAATACCAACTACTAGTAAAATATTTGCTATATTAGAACCGATTACGTTTCCTGCGACCATTGTAGTTTCTCCTTCCAACACAGAAAAGATAGATGTTACAAGCTCAGGTAATGAAGTTCCAATACTTACGATCGTTACACCAATGATAAATTGTGGAACTTTAAGTGATAATCCTAATTTTTCTGAATATTCAACGAAGTAGTCAGCTGCTTTTACAAGAAAAAACAGTGACGCTGCGAATACGATTATTTCTTTTATTAATTCAGACAAGGTATGAATAAGTTAATTTGTAGTGATTAAAGACCTAAGTCTCCAGCAATATCGATTCCAGTATTGATTTCTGTAGCTTTTTCCTCAGGTTTTTCTTCTACAAAACTTTCAGTAGGTGCAGGCGCAGGTGCTTGGACTTCTTCTCTTGGTTTTTCATCAATTGTTGTAGCCGGAGCAGGAGTTGTCTGTTCTTCTTCGAAGTTTTCCATATTGTCGCCTCCGTGATCTACAAAATCCATGTCTGATTCAGGAATATAATCAATGTCACTTTCCCCTTGAGGTCTCTTTTCAAGCATAATCATGTCTTGAGCTACAACCTCAGTTCTGAATTTCTTAACGCCTTCTGGAGTATCCCAACTTCTTGTTTTTAGATATCCTTCAATATAAACCAACTTCCCTTTTTTAAGGTATTTACTGCAGATTTCTGCGAGTTTTGCCCAGGCAACAATGTCATGATATTCAGCAAGTCCATGCTTTCCTCCGTCTTTAGTGACCCATTCTCGGTTTGTTGCAATACAAAATGTTGTTACAGTTTGACCATTTGAAGTTTGTCTCATTTCTGGATTTCGAGTCAAGTTCCCGATTAATATAACTTTATTTACACTTCTCATTCTCTTTTTGGGTTAATTTTTTAGAATTTAAGAGTTTTTTAAATCTATTATTTTAGATTGAATTTTATTCGAAATCTTCTGCTTCTTGCTTTTCTGCTTCAATTTCTGCAAGTTCGGCAGCAGCAGTTTCAGTGAATTCGACGTCTTCTCCAGGCTCTGTTGTATCAATAATTTCTTCGTTTAATTTTTCAACAATTTCCTTTGCGATTGGTTCTCTGTCTTCAACGTCTTCATCTAAAATGCCAGCTTCCTCCAATTTAGCATCTTTAGTTGTGTAAGTTTCTTCATAAATAGCTTCATCATCTTTATGTGAATCAATAAGATCTACACTTAGACATAAACTTTGAAGCTCCTTTACAAGTACATTGAAACTTTCCGGAGTTCGTGGTTTTCGAATTGGGATACCTTTGACGATTGATTCGTAGGCCTTTGCTCTTCCGTAAACATCATCTGATTTAATTGTAAGCATTTCTTGAAGAGTGTGTGATGCTCCGTATGCTTCAAGTGCCCATACCTCCATTTCTCCGAAACGTTGTCCACCATGTTGAGCTTTACCTCCAAGTGGTTGTTGTGTAACGAGAGAGTAAGGACCGACGCTTCTTGCATGCATCTTATCTTCAATCAAATGGCTCAACTTTAAGATGTAAGCGATACCAACAGTTGTTTTATGACTAAATGGTTCACCAGTACGTCCATCGTATAATTGAATTTTTCCATCTTCAGGAAGATCTGCTTTTTTAAGCAATTCTTTGATTTTTTCTGTTGTAATTCCGTTTAAAGTTGGGGTAGCAACTTTGAAACCAAGTTTGCTAGCAGCCCATCCAATATGGGTTTCAAGGATTTGTCCAATATTCATACGACTTGATACACCGAGTGGATTAAGAACGATATCAACAGGGGTTCCATCTGGAAGGAATGGCATGTCTTCTTGAGGCACGATAATTGAAATCACACCCTTGTTTCCATGGCGTCCAGCGATTTTATCTCCAACAGAGATTTTTCTTGTTTGTGCCACACTTACTTTGAGTTGTCTATTTACTCCTGTTTGTAATTCATCTCCATTTTGCCTTGTGAAGATTTGGATGTTAACGACTTTTCCACCTTCTCCCCCTGGGAGTCTTAGTGACGTATCTTTAACGTCACGAGCTTTATCTCCGAAGATAGCCCGAAGAAGTCTCTCTTCAGCAGTTAGTTCAGTTTCACCTTTTGGAGTGATTTTCCCAACCAAAATATCTCCTTCATGAACTGTCGCACCTATACGGATAACTCCATATTCATCAAGGTCTTTTAATTTATTTTCTCCAACATTTGGGATGTCACGAGTGACAATCTCAGGTCCAAGTTTTGTGTCACGGACATCAAATGAGAATGTTTCAATATGCACTGAATCATAAACCCCTTCACGTACGAGTTTGTCTGAGATAATTACCGCATCCTCATAGTTGTAACCTTGCCATGACATGTATGCAACAAGAAGGTTTTGCCCAAGAGCAAGTTCTCCTCCTTCTGTAGCTGCACCGTCTGCAAGGGCTTCTCCTTTTTTAACTTTTTGACCTTTTTCTACAATAACTCGTTGGTGAATCGCAGTTCCCTGGTTTGATCTTTCATAAACACGTAATGGGTAAACCGCTTTACGTCCATTTTTGTAAATAACTTGAATTTCATTTCCATCAACGTATGAAATAGTTCCGTCATCTTCAGCAGCAATCACAAGCCCAGAACTTTTCGCTGCCATTTCTTCCATACCTGTTCCAACAATTGGAGCATGTGGAGAAACTAGTGATACAGCTTGACGTTGCATGTTTGATCCCATCGAAGCACGAGTATTATCATCATGCTCAAGGAACGGGATCAAAGATGTTGTTATCGAGATAATCTGCTTTGGAGATACATCAATATGTGTTACTGCGTTTGAATCAACAGAGAGTGGTTCTCCATCACGACGAACTGCAACACGGTCATCTATAAATTCTCCAGTTTCTTCATTTATTTCAGTATTTGCTTCGGCAATAGTTAACGGTTTTTCTTCATCAGCATCGTAATAAGCTGTTTTTTTAGTTACAAAAGGTTTTACTGGAATTTCTTTAATATCGATTTTTTCAATTGCTTTTGCAGTTTTTTCATCAAGTGTAGTTCCTGCTTTCGCAACAACCTTTTTACCTTTTGGATCTACGATATCTGCAGTAATTGTACGTCCAACAATATCTTTAAATTTGTTTTGTGCTACATGTTGAACTTCTGTGAATGGAGTTTCAATAAATCCATAATCATTAACTCTTGCATAAGAAGCAAGATGGACAACAAGTCCGATATTTGGTCCTTCAGGTGTAGCGATTGGACAAATACGTCCATAATGCGACGCATGTACATCACGTACATCGAATGAAGCACGTTCACGTGAAAGTCCTCCAGGACCCATTGCAGAAAGCCTTCTTTTGTGAGCAAGTTCAGCAAGTGGATTTGTTTGATCCATGAATTGCGATAATTGAGAACTTGCAAAAAATTCTCTAAGAGAAGCAGTAATTGGTCTTGAATTGATAAGTTGTGTTGGAGTTACTGTTTCAAGATCCATAACTGTCATACGATCTTTAGCGATTCTATCTGTTCTCAGTAAACCAACTCTAAATTTGTTTTGAACAAGCTCTCCAACTGCTCTAACACGTCTATTACTTAAGTGATCAATGTCATCTGGTTCACACTCTTTGTCATTTAACTTAATAAGTCGTTTCAAAATATGAATTAAATCATCAACTTGAAATGTGTGAAATTTCTTCTCGTTTGGTGTATTTAATTTAAATCTTTTATTCAATTTATATCTAGCGACTGGTCCCATGTCATACTTTCTATAATCAAAGAACATAGAATGTATTAGGGCTTTAGCGTTTTCTGGTGTCGCAAGATCACCAGGTCTAATCTTCCTATATATACTTTGGTATGCTTCATCCAAAGTTTTTGAAGGATCTTTTTCAAGAGTGTTTAAAATATAATCATGTTCGATATCAGTAATTTCATTTTTGAATAAAGCCAAAAGTTCAGTATCTTTTTCATATCCAAATACACGAAGAAGTGCAGTGATAGGGATTTTTCTCTTACGATCAATTTTCACTGTAATGATCCCTTTTTTGTCAGTTTCAATTTCAAGCCAAGCTCCACGTTTTGGGATGATTTTTGCTGAATGCATTCCTGGGGCAGCAGCATTTTTTGAAAAGAATACACCAGGAGAACGAACGATTTGACTTACAACTACACGTTCGATTCCATTAATGATGAATGTTCCGCGAACTGTCATTAAAGGTATACTTCCTAAGAAAATATCTTGCTCTTTAATTTCACCTGTCATCTTGTTAATCAATTGCACATGAACTTTCAATGGAGCTTCATAAGAAACGTTTTTACGTCTAGCTTCTTCTGGAGTGTATTTTGGTTCACCAATAACATGTTCTAAGAAATGCAATTCAAGTTTCTTTCCAGAAAAATCTGCTATAGGAGAAACTTCATCAAGTAGATCACGTAGTCCTTCTTCCAAAAACCATTTGTAAGATTTAAGTTGTACTTCAATCAATGGTGGAATCGCGATATCTTTATCTTTTTGAGTCGAGAAATATCTTCTATTTGCTGTACAAATAACAGGAGCAGAAGTTTGCTCGATATATGGATCCATGCTGAAAGTGCCTTCTCTGAGAGACAATCTCTTTTTACCACGAACTTTCACATTTTCTTTTTCTTTCTTGGAATCTTTAGTAGATTTTGTAGGGGCTTTTTCATCAGCTTTTTTCTCAACCTTCACTACTTCTTTAGCTACTTTTTTAACTACTTCTTTAGCTATTTTCTTTACATCCTTCTTAACTACTTCTTTAACTACTTTTTTTACTTCCTTTTTCTTGGGCTCAACAACTTTTGCCTTGACTTTAGCAGGAGATTGTTTTTTTACAACCTTCTTACCCGCTTTGTCTTTAGCAGTTTCTTTCTTAGGCATAATTAAAATTAAAGTGACGGAATATGACTAAATAGACTATATAAAGGGCTATCTCTCATAACACACTCATATGCTTCCCTGGACATAACTAAATGGAAAGCTCCGCGACAGCAAGATCATTCTATTTATTTTCGT
>JAHJMX010000131.1 GCA_018821175.1 Patescibacteria group bacterium | reverse complement strand
TCATAAGAAATACCAGCAATAACTGGAAGCCACATTAATCTAGTCAAAAAATTCATCATAAAATCTGGATTTCGTGGCAAAACTGTATAAACCAGAATACTAATAACAAAAACAATTAAAATAAAACTAGTCCCACATCTCGGATGAAATCTGCTTTGTTTTTTTGCATTTTCAACAGTTAAAGGAAGCCCTTTTTCATAAGTAAAAATCGATTTATGTTCAGCTCCATGATATTCAAAAACACGTTTTATGCTTGGTGTAATTGAAATTATCCAAATATAAAGTATAAAAAAAGAAATTTTCAAAATTCCATCAATCAAATTGTAGAGGAATGATTTCCCGATAATCGCATAAATTCCACTAAGCCATTCCGTAATCCAAAGCGGTAAAAATTTGAATAAAAACAAACTCATTGCAATCGCAAAAGTAAAAGAAAAAATCACCATCCCTGTTTCAAGAGCTTTTTGCATAAATTTCTTGTTTTCAGATGCAATTTCATCTTCATCCATCATCACATTCGCTGAAAAATTCAATGCTTTCATACCAATTGTCATCATTTCAACTAATCCAACAACACCTCGCACAAGCGGTAATCCTAATAATTTAATCCTTTTTGTAATTGAATTATATGGATTTTCTTTAGTTTTAATTTCACCATTTTCTTTACGAACTGCAACGGTAATATACCCAGGAGATCTCATCATAACCCCTTCAATTACAGCCTGCCCCCCAATTGCAAAATCGATTTTTTCACTATTGATAATACTCATAATATTCTGTTAATTCATTAATTTGCCTTGCGTAATTATACACCATTACACCTAGACAGGGCTAGATAAATAAATGTAAACTTGACCCCGAAATTCGCGCAAAAAATATCTAAACTTCAACTTGTATGGACGTTAAAATCAAAAGAATTGATAAGAGTTTACCACTACCGAAATACGAAACATCTGGATCAGTTGGTTTTGATATATTAGCTCGTGAAAATACAACTATTGAATCTAAGTCCATCAAATTAATCCCTGGAAATATTGTAGTTGAAGTCCCGCAAGGCTATATGTTGATCGTAGCTTCACGCAGCAGTACGCCAAAAAAGAAAGGACTCACTCCCCCACATGGCCTTGGAATTATTGATCATGACTATTGTGGAGAAGAAGATGAGGTTAAAATTCAAGTTTATAATTTTACAGACGAACCTGTTTCAGTTGAAAAAGGCGAAAAAATCGCACAAGGCGTTTTTATTAAAATTGATAAGATGGGATGGCATGAAGTTGATGAAATGAAGGCTGAATCACGAGGCGGATTTGGCAGCACAGACGTATAACTCGCATATAAAATTATGTTTAAAGGGAAATTCATTACATTTTATGGAATTAATAATATTGGTAAGTCTACTCATGCGAATATTTTGTGTGAAAGATTACGAAAAGAAGGTTACGACTGCGTTTATTTGAAATATCCAATCTATGATATTGAGCCATCAGGACCGTATTTGAACAAAATTATTCGTGGAAATGATCAACATATTACTGAAGATGAATTGCAACTTTGGTTCACTGTGAACAGACATCAATTCGAATCTGACCTTAAGAAAATGCTGAATGAAGGTAAAACTGTAATTGCAGAAGATTATACTGGAACAGGAATTGCTTGGGGCCTAACAAAAGGCGCAGATGAAAATTGGCTTGAATCAATCAATAGCAAATTACTTAAATCTGATTTTAGCATTTTGATCGATGGAGAAAGAGCTCGCAACGCAATCGAACAAGGGCATATCCATGAAACAAAAGATGATCTCATCCAAAAATCTAGAGAAATACATTTATATTTGGCTAAGAAACACGGATGGGAAATTGTCCCATTACAAGAAAAATTCGAAGATACCGCTAAGCTTGTTTGGACGGCAGCTCAAAAAATAGGATAGAGTCGCATTAACGTGACAATAAAATGGTGACAAAACCAAAACTCCATACTATTGCAAGTGCAAGCAAAGTAGATACAACCGCACTAACAAACCATGCGCGGTCATTTATGTAATTTATCAGATCAATAACCTGATAACGGATTGATGAATTTTCGTGGATTTTCATTTTTATTTTTGCTTTTACCTTCATGCCATTATACGATATTTCTGCCTATCTGTAAAGTTTGATGTTTTTATGATTAAATGTATAATCCTTCCGAATTTAAACACTTAAATATATTTGATTATGTCTCTATACGAAGCACACAAGGTTGAAGAAAAGTGGCAAAAGAAATGGGCTAAAGATGGACTTTATAATACGAATTTCGAAGACGAAGACAGGAAAAAATATTACAATTTAGTCATGTTCCCCTACCCTTCCGGGGATAAATTGCATATTGGACATTGGTATAATTTCGCTCCAGCAGATTCTTGGGGGAGATATATGAGACTCAAAGGACATAATGTTTTTGAACCGATAGGTTTCGATAGCTTTGGACTTCCTGCTGAAAATTATGCAATCAAGCATGGTATTCCACCTGCAAAAAGTACCGCAAAGAATATTCAGTACATGCGTAAGCAATTGCAAGCAATGGGGACTATGTATGATTGGAATCAAGAGCTTTCTACAAGTTCACCTGAATATTATAAGTGGACACAATGGATGTTCCTTCAACTTTACAAAAAAGGGCTTGCTTATAAGAAGAAATCTCCTGTGAACTGGTGCCCACAATGTCAAACTGTGCTTGCAAACGAACAAGTTCAGGAAGGTAAATGCGAAAGATGTGATGCTGAAGTTACAAAAAAAGATTTAACTCAATGGTTTTTCAAAATCCGTAATTATGCTGAAGAATTACTAAATTTTGATGGTCTTGATTGGCCACGCAAAACAGTTTTGATGCAAAAGAACTGGATCGGGAAAAGTGTTGGGAGTGAAGTTGTTTTCAATATTACAAACGGTGAAAACTCAACCCAAAGTGATAAGACCATCACGGTTTTTACCACAAGAATTGATACTCTTTTTGGGGCTACATATATGGTAATTGCGCCAGAACATCCACTCGCACTTGAAATCACAACTGAGAATCATTTAGAAAACGTAAAAGATTATATTGAAAAAGCAAAAAAAGAGACTGATATTATTCGAAGCTCTGAAACTAGAGAAAAAACTGGGGTTCAAACAGGTTCATTCGCAATTAATCCTGTAAATGGAAAAGTAATTCCAATCTGGATAGCAGATTATGTGCTTGCTACATATGGAACTGGTGCAGTAATGGCAGTGCCTGCTCATGATGAAAGAGATTACGCCTTTGCCAAAAAATACAAACTAGAAGTTATTGAAGTTATTAAACCAAAAAATGGCGAATCTGACATTGAAAAAAAAGCTTTCACTGAATATGGAGTTTTGGTTAATTCAGAGAATTTTGATGAAATGGAGTCAGAAGAAGCAAAAGAAAAAATAACTGAATTTATCAAAGAAAAAGGAAAAGGAGACTTCAAGGTTCAATACAAATTACGCGATTGGCTTATTTCGCGTCAAAGATATTGGGGAGCCCCAATCCCAATCGTTTATTGTGAAAAATGTGGAGAAGTGCCTTTGCCGGAGAAAGATTTACCACTTGAATTACCTGAAGGTGTTGATTTTAATCCAAAAGGAAAATCCCCTCTTGCGACAGCGCCAGACTTCGTAAACACAAAATGTCCAAATTGTGATGGGCCTGCAATTCGCGAAGTCGATACTATGGATACTTTTGTATGTTCAAGTTGGTATTTCTTACGTTATCCTTGCGCAAATAATAAAGACAAGGCATTCGATACTGCCAGGGTGAATAAATGGCTTCCTGTAGACATGTATATCGGAGGCCCTGAACATGCCTGTATGCATCTTTTGTATGCACGTTTTTTTACAAAAGTTATGCGTGATCTTGGATTTATTAATTTTAATGAACCATTTAAAAAACTTGTTCATCAAGGATTGATAACGAAGGATTCAGCCAAAATGTCGAAATCAAAAGGCAACACGGTTGCCCCAGATGAATTTGTGGAAAAATATGGAAGTGATGTTTTCCGTATGTATTTGATGTTTATGGGCCCTTTCACAGAAGGTGGCGATTGGAATGATAGCGGAATTAAAGGTATCGCCAGATTCGTAGATAAATTTTACGATTTGATTTACAGCCAACAAGAAGGAAAAAACGACGATGCCCTCAAAAGAAACCTTCATAGAACAATCAAAAAAGTGACAGATGATTTGGATAAATTGCAGTTTAACACTGTAGTTTCAACCATGATGGAATTCACAAATGCTGCCCTAAAAACACGCATCGACCCAGATTCAAAACGCATTGCTCTACAATTAATTGCACCAATTGCACCACATCTCGCTGAAGAACTTTGGGAATATCTTGGCGAAACAGAAAGCATTTTTAATTCTGAATGGCCGGGATATGAAAGGGAACTCCTTGTTGATAAAAATATCGAACTCGTAATTCAAGTAAATGGTAAAGTCCGAGCCAAAAAGGAAGTTGATGCAAATATTGAAAAAGATGATGCAATCAAAATCGCAAAATCTCTAAACAATATACAAGCCCATATAGAAGGGAAAGAAATCGTAAAAGAAATCTATGTCCCTGGCAAACTCGTGAATATCGTAGTGAAATAGTTTCCTCGTCAAAAAAAACTTTTTGGAGAAATGCAGCTTTATAACAGATATAATGCCGAATTTCACGTTTACACTAATGATGTTTTTTGCTAACATTCGAGGCGTCCTTTTCGTACTTTTTGCGCTTATTTATGGAAATACTCGACGGCCGCAAGGTAGCCAATGAAATCTACGATAACCTCGCAAATGAGGTTCAAAAACTTAACAAGGAAGGGCTATATCCAAAATTGGTTGTAATACTGGTTGGTAATGATCCAGCAAGTCTTTCTTATATTAAGCAAAAAAGGATAGCTTGCGAAAAAACTGGGATTATTTGGGAACAAATTAATTATGACCCCTCAATTACGACAGAAGATTTAATTGAAAAAATCCATGAATTAAATGAACAAAAGGATATTCATGGGATTTTGGTGCAATTACCTCTCCCAAAACATATTTACGAACCAGAAGTGATTAAAGCAATTGACCCAAGGAAAGACGTTGATGGATTTACGGCTTACAACCTGGGTAAAATGTTTTTAAGCACAGAATTTGAACATTTGCCACCATGCACTCCTGCAGGAATCATTGATTTGCTAGATCGATACCATATTGAAATTAAAGGGAAAAATGTGACAATTGTCGGATCAAGCAATATTGTTGGGAAACCACTTGCAACAATGTTCATAAACAGAAAGGCAACTGTTACGGTTTGCAATAGCAGCACAAAAGACCTCAAAGCTGAAACCTTGAAAGCTGATATCGTTGCAGTTGGAGTTGGAAAACAAAATTTGATTACGGCAGATATGGTCAAGGACAACGTCATCGTAATTGATATCGGATGTAATAAAAAGGCAGATGGTAAACTTTGCGGCGATACCGATTTTGAAAATATTTCTAAGAAAGCAAGTTTCATAACCCCAGTTCCTGGTGGGATTGGACCAATGACAGTAGCTCATCTAATGAAAAATACTGTTAATGCTGCTAAAAGACTCAGATAGAACAACTTAACAACCCTAAATACCATGTGTGGAATTATAGGACTAAAAGGAAATGACAACATAGCAGGAGAAGCTTACGACGGGCTTTTGACACTGCAACATAGAGGCCAAGATTCAGCCGGGATTATAACCTTCGATGGAAATCATTTTCATTTAAAAAAAGGGAATGGGCTTGTTCGCGACGTTTTTAGGACAAAAAACATGATGAGACTAAAAGGATCTGTAGGGATTGGACATGTAAGATACCCGACAGCTGGATCTTATGAAGAAGCCGAATCTCAACCATTCTTTGTGAACTCACCATATGGAATCGGAATGGTTCACAACGGAAATTTAACAAATCAAAAAGCACTTCGTAAGGATGTTGTAGAAAAAGATAAGAGATTTTTGAACACTGGATCTGATTCTGAGGTTTTATTAAATGTGATTGCACATGAACTTGCAATTGTTAATGGCCAAAAATTATCACCAAAAGATATTTTCAAAGCCATGACTGCAATTTATAAAAGACTTAAAGGAAGTTATGCTGTAATTGCAGTAATTGCTGGACATGGACTACTTGCTTTCCGTGATCCATATGGGATTAGACCTTTAATTTTAGGTGAAAAGAAAACAACAAAAAAAACTGAATATTTAATAGCATCAGAAACTGTTGCACTAGACACGCTTGGATACAACATTGTGTCTGATATAGCCCCAGGTGAAGCTATTTTTATAGATGAGGATAACAATGTTCACAGACAAATTTGCGCACAAAATCCAAGTTGGGCCCCTTGTTTATTTGAATATGTTTATCTTGCAAGACCAGATTCATCTTTGGACCATATCAACATATATAAAACTCGTTTGAGACTTGGACAATTCCTGGCTAAGCGTATTAAAAAAGAAAATTTGGATATTGATGTAGTAATGCCTGTTCCTGACAGTGGACGGAGTTCTGCGATAACTTTGGCACATGAATTAGGCGTTAAATATCGTGAAGGACTTGTAAAAAACAGATATATCGGACGAACTTTTATCATGCCTGGACAAGAAATGAGACGTAAATCAATCAGATTCAAATTGAACCCAATTAAACTTGAAATGAAAAATAAAAATATTTTGCTTGTAGACGACAGTATTGTGCGTGGAAATACTTCAAAGAAAATCATCCAAATGGTACGAGATGCAGGCGCAAATAAAGTTTATTTCGCTTCATGCGCCCCAAGATTAATCGCCCCATGTGTTTATGGTGTGGACATGCCAACTCGAAAAGAACTTATAGCCTACAATTTAACTGATGAAACTATTGCAAAAGTACTTGGTGCTGATGCAGTCTTTTATCAAACTCTCAAAGATCTACAAGAAGCAGCACATAAAGGTAATAAGGCGATTACAGGGTTTTGTGGGGCATGTTTCTCAGGGAAATATCCAACTGCGGAAGTGACAGAAGAACTGCTTTCTGAAATGGAACAAGACCGCAAGAAAAAAACGAGCAAGGATCAATCTGAGGAAGAAGGATCTGCGTCTTGGACAATTTTATAAATTTAATTGATTTATATAATGAAAAAAATTCTTCTCATTGGGAATGGGGCAAGAGAACATGTTATTGCTGAAACTTTAAAAAGAAGCCCTCAGGATGTTTCGATTATTGCCTATGGAAAAACACGTAATCCTGGGATTGCAAAACTTGCAGACAGATATGAACTTGGCCCAATGGATACTTTTGAAAATTTAAAAAAATTAGCACAAGAAGAAAATGTCGATTTTGCCTTTGTCGGTCCGGATGATCCAATTGCAGATGGAGCTGTCGATGCACTTCTTGAAATAGGGATTCACAGTGTTGCGCCACTTCAAACCGTTGCCCGCCTCGAATCCTCAAAATCATTTACACGAGATCTGCTAGCGAAATATCATATTTCTGGAAATCCTAAGTTCCACGTTTTCACATCTCCGGAAGGTCTTGAGGAATATATGGGTAAAGATCTTGAAGGAGAATTTGTCGTTAAAGCAGATGGATTAATGGGGGGAAAAGGCGTTAAAGTTTCTGGTGAACATTTGGCCGATGTAAATGAAGGGGTTCATTTTGCAACCCAATGTATAGAAAAATTTGGCAGAGTTGTTGTTGAAGAAAAATTTATCGGGCAAGAATTCAGTTTGATGTGTTTTTGTGACGGTAAAAACATCGCATGCATGCCAGCAGTGCAAGACCATAAACGCGCATACAATAATGACGAAGGCCCAAATACTGGGGGGATGGGATCCTATAGCGATTGTGACCACTCACTCCCCTTCCTAAAACAATCAGATATTGATGAGGCAATTGAAATTACAAAACAAACTGCCGCAGCATTGTTTAAGGAAACTGGAACATTATTTAAAGGGATAATGTATGGCGGATACATTGCAACTAAGAACGGAGCAAAATTAATTGAATTTAATGCGCGATTTGGTGATCCTGAATCAATGAACGTTCTTCCAATTCTTAAAACTGATTTTGTGGAAATTTGTGAAGCAATTATTAATGGAACTTTGGATCAAATTAACATTGAATTCGAAAAAAAAGCGACAGTATGCAAATATATAGTTCCCGAAGGTTATCCTGAAAATCCAAAAAAAGGCGAAAAAATTGAAATTGGTAAATACCCGGATGGTGTAAAAATGTATTATTCTTCAGTTTCACTAGAAAAAGATGGGATTTATATGAGTGGATCACGCGCAATTGCATTTGTTGGGATTGCAGACACAATTTCAGAGGCTGAAAAAATCGCCGCGAGCGCTTTGAAAAGCGTGAGCGGACCAGTTTTCTATCGCGATGACATTGGGACAAATGCGCTCATACAAAAACGCCTTGATATGATGCAAGATATTCGAGGATAAACAGCTCCATTCGTTTTATCCTTGCGTTTTATTTGTTGATTGTCATTTTCCCAATAGATTCAAGCGCACGAAGCCCTTCAACTGGAACCATCCAAATTGTCGTATTTGATTGATCAGATGAAAGATCATTAATTGATTGTAAAGTACGCAGATGCAAAGCCCC
>JAHJMX010000130.1 GCA_018821175.1 Patescibacteria group bacterium | reverse complement strand
TCGAGTGTTTTTAATGATGTGATTGGGGATGAATGGTTTTATCCTTATGCAAAAGCTGGCGTTGGTTATGACATTATTCAGGGATATCCGGATGGAAGTTTCAAACCAGCACAAAATATTATTCGAGTTGAGGCGATTAAAATGGCGCTTGAGAGTGCTGGAATTGCCGGTCCTTCGTTTGGGAGTGTTAGTGGCGCAGAGTGGTATACGCCGTATGAAAACTGGGCCGTGCAAAATGGCTTGTATGAGGCGGATAGCTTTGTGCCTGGACAGGAAATCACTCGCGGCGAGGCATCGTATATTATCGTGAAGATTATTGAGATTGTGGAAGAGTAGTTGGGGGTGCGCCAAAATCTATGTTAGAGCTTTTAGTAATATAAAATTAATTCATCTATTGATTGTTAGCAATGGCGTTTTGGCGTTCTTGCGAAAACTTCGTTTTCCCTGTATAATTAAGAGATATTTTCGAAAATAAACATTAAAACAAAACAATATGAAAAATCATGATTTTAATTCCCATTACAGTAAGTTCGTATATAAATCACTCATGGAGGGAATCGCCTTAGCCGCTCAAGAGGCGCTTTCTCAACAAACTAAACAAAATGAAATTAATACAAAAACAACAACGCTTAAGCAAGAAGTTGATAAGACAGTTGAAACTAAGAAGAATTATTTACAAGATCGTGACTCAAAAGAGAATCAACTTGTTGAATATTGGAGAAATGACAAAAAGGCTGAAAAGAAGCGTGAATTAGAAAAAATGATACCGGATCCTAAAGCACTTGCTGTTTATGAATTAGAAGGAGATATCAAGGTAATGCAAGAAACAAGATTGTTGCTTATGTTGATCGAAAAATATTTACCAGGACGTGATCTTACAGGAAGAGATTTATCTTACAAACTATATCAAGACGCCAGGGCTAAAGGGAAAGAAAAGGGTAAATTGATTGATTTGGATGTACTTCGCGAAAGATTTATAGGATGGCCAAATACAGCTGAGCGTTCAAAAAATGAACTGCAATCACAGGGCAAATATGGAAGTAGTGCAATCAAAGAGCTTGGATTTTATTATCTGCCTGAACCAAGAAAGACTTATGTTGATGTAAATTGGGGATTTGATAAACAAGGTGTAATGCCTGCCGGATGGTATACTTGGGATAATGATAAAAATAGTCATGATGAGTGGCATGGTAAATTTTTATCACAAAATTTACATTCTGTTACAGAATCTGCACCAACTTTAACTAAACGTGATTTGTCTAATGGTCTATATAAGGGCCTTCCTAGTGAATATAATGATGGAGCAGGAATTTTGGAAGAAATTAAGGCGGCTGATTCTGGACTGGAGGCCAAAAGAAAGGAAGCATTAGGAAAAGATATTATTGATTTAGACAAAGAAAATCAGCAGTTTATAACACGTGGAGTTGGTATTAAAAAGCAAAAAGAAGATTTGTTTAAAAATTTAACAAAACTTGCTCAAGGAAAATTTATTGTTCCTAATGCAGCTTTGATTTCACAACTTAACGTTTTGTTTGGGCCAAATTCCGTTAATTATCAATATAGATATATTCCAGAGCAAAATAGAGTTTATTGTTTAAGCTTCAATAAAGGGATGTACAAGGATGCATATATCGAAGTAGATAAAGACAGCAAGCTTATTGGTAAATGGGTTGAGTATGATAGCAATGGATCTTTAAGCAAAGATCTTTTTAAAGATATGAGTGTAGAAAAATTCAGCAAAGAATATTTGGATGCTAAGATTCAAAATACAAGTTTGGATTCTGTCGATAAAGATGATCAGTTAAATCAAACTCGAGGTATGCTTTCTCAACTAAATATTTATAAAACTTTTAAAAAAGTTGAATATAATGATCTTGATAAGCATTTATCTTTAGTTAAGAACGAGCTGATGTTGAAGTTAAAGGATAAAGTTGGTGATGTAAAAGCAAATACTCTAGCGCAATTACGAATTGATGATTTTAAGGCGAAAATTAATGTGAAAATTGAGGCAGATGCAAAATTAAAACTTGCGATTAAGGAAACTCCAACACTTCAATTAAAACTTAATGTAAAGAGTAATGATGATGTTGAAGTTGGTTTTGGTGAATCAAAACAGCTTGAGAAGTTTACCAAAAAAGCTGAAGCTTTGCGTCAAAAAGGAGAAGAGACTGCAGAATCATTTGCAGATAAAAAATATTTAGATGTTAGTGATAAGATTGCGTCTAAATTCCCTGGATTCATGGGTGTTGCAGTGAAATGGATTTTGGATAACGTGATTGATTTGAAAAAAGGAATTGGGAAATTGGCAAAAGGGGAAAGTGCTCCAATGACAAGTATGGCACTTTCAATGTTTGGAATTGGGGGGATTGGTGCTTTGAAGGCTGGGTTTAGATCGAAAGAAGTTGATCAAAAAGCTTTTGATGAACTTTTGAATCCAAAAGCTAAGGAACTAGTTCTTAAAAAGAAATTGGTTTTCAAAAATAATGTTCGGTTGGATGGTAAGAAAATTATTATTCCAAAAGGGAAAGGCGTTTTGCCTGGAGCCCAATTTAGTGTTGATGTGCAAGGGGTTGGAAGAGTTGATGCAATGCAATCAAAGCAAGAAGACAAAGGTGGGAAGAAATTTTGGGAGATGAAAAAAAAGGCTGAATATCAATTTAAAGACAATGAAATTATTATCCAGCCAGGGACAGAAATTCCAAAAGACACAGTAATCCCTAGTGGAGCAAAAATCGTTCGTGTTTAATAAAAATAAATAAAAAATAACAAAAAATATATGGCTAAATCAAGCGTCCTTCATAGCAAGGAGAAAATAAAACCAAAAACTTTTGATGAAATTGAAGCAACTAATCTTACTGAAAATGAACAAGATAAGATTTCTCGCTCTTTAATTTTAAGATGGTATAAATCTCGACAATTCCCAAAATTAAAAGGGTTACAAAATATTTTGATGACTGCTAGTTTTAGTGAGCGTGAAGAAATTAGAGAAAAAATTAAAACGAACACTCAAGTTGAGTTAATAAAAAATTCTAAAGAAATACCAAAAACAGAAGTTGATAAAAGGGCGCAAGCATTTGCTGATGACATAGTGCAGGTTGGAGATGGCCTTGTTAGTATTGATTTTGTTGTATCCAAGCATGATCAACAACAGGCTGAGGAAGATATTTTCTTCAAAACTTTGGATGAATATGGGCATAAAGCAAATACAAACAAGATGATTGATAATCTTTTTGCAAATAAAAATATGCAAGAGCTTTTAGGGTTTATTCAAAAACAAAATCCTGAAACATATGCTGATATTCAAAAAGCACGGAAAAAAGGTGATTATGAGGAAATAAGAAAGTTAATTGCTCAAGGAGATCCATCAGGACAACTTTCTGAGGACAAAGTTGATAGCATTATGACGGGGATAGCAATGGGGGGGCTTGGATCAAAAGCTAATCTTACTTCATTGAAAGGTATCATGACTGCTTTGGATTCTTTACGAGCAATTGGACATACTTTTGCATTGAAAAAAACTGCTGAAAAATCAAAACTATCTTTTGCATTTGTTTTGAGATTTGCGGGGAAATCTTTTTCTGAATTTCAACAAATTGATAATCGTTTGCAAAAAAATGCATATTTGCTTGATTTAAAAACGACTAAAACTATCGCTGATACTGATAGGTTAAAATTTATACAAAATGTGCATGCGTTGAGAACTCATCTTGATAGTGGCCTTGAGGCAGGTGGCGAAAAATTACAGTCTGACTTTAAAATGCTTCTTGCGAAACATCTTGAGACGCAAAAATTAGACCCTAGAGATAAACTTTATATCCTTGAAAATACTAAGCCTGAAGATTTGCGCATGATACAGCTTTATGAGCTTTTGAATGCACCCGACAAAGATCGTAATAGATGGTTTTTGAAATCTTTTTCACGCATTCCAACAATGTTGCGATTTCACAAATATGTTATTAGCGAAAGCCGTGATTATGCCGTGATGATGCAGGAATACACAGTAAAACGCATAGTAGGAAAAACTCGAGCTATGTTTAGTGGGAATGCTAAGAATTGGAATATGGCTGGTATAGCTAAGGAAATGGATGAGCTTGAAAAAATGTCAAAAAATTGGGATCCAAGTTTGGATAATTTTAATAAAAAGGGGTCTATTGCTTCAAGTGAGCTTTATAATCACGATATGATTTTGAAAAAGTATCAGGATTTAGTTAGACGTTCCACAGAAATTATGACAAAGGAAGCAAAAATAACAGTTGGTTTTGCTAAAAAGATTGAAAATGTCCAAAGGATGCAAAAAGGGAAATTTTATACTGAAACACTAAGTACTTTGCGCCCAGCACTTGGAGATGATTTGATCAAAAATATATTAGGGGTTACTGAAATTACAGATGATGTTTTGAAGAAAAACGGATCAGATCTTTTAGCTGCGTATGGGAAAAAAGCTGTTGATCTTAAATCGATGCAAGATATTACACGGACAAGATTTTCAGTATTGGCAGAAACAGTTGATGCAAATGTGGCTAAACCTTTTTCTGAAAAATTTCAAGCTAAGCAAGAATTTGTAAAAGGATCTGCAGAGAGAAGAGCTCTGTCTGGTCAAATTGATGATGTAAAAGATCTCGTTAGTCCTACTGGTAAAATTAAGTATGGTCTCAAGAAACTTGCATTACCTGGAATTATATTGGGGGCTGAAGGAGCTGCTTTATTTTCCGGGAAAGCAAAAACAAGAGAAGTAGCTTGGGATTTAGGTGAGGCTGCGGCTGGATTTCTGCCAGTTGCTGGAACTTTACTTGATTTCAGGGCTGCTGTATGGGGAAGAAGTTTGTCTGGACGGCGGCTTGGGTGGAAGGAAAGAATGCTTTCTGCTGGGTTTTGTGCTATTGGCGCTGTTGCTGATACCGCAATGATTGTTGGCGGACTTGGGTTTGGGTTGCGTGCTGGAATTGGAGGAATGCGAACTGCAACAAGAACATTAAAGGTCGCTAAGAATATGGACAATATTAGAGATGCTGCAGCAGTTGCTGAAGTTGGTGGAATTGCTGGGAAATTTAAAAATATGGGAGCTGGAATTGGTAAATTATTCAATAAAGCGCACCGGGCAGATCAAGCTGCTGATGCAATGGTCGCATCTAAGGCTTATGAGCAAGCTCGTTTAATGTCTAGATTTAAAATTGATGATACTGGCGATATAGCAAAGGCTATTGATAAGATCAAGGATTCTAAAATTGCTTTAAATGCAGATGATTTGAAAGATTTATCAAAGCTACAAAATCTTTCACAAGGAATTGATGGAGCAAAAAGTTATAAAGCAATTTTTGATGCACATTCGGCTGCTGGGGCGTTGGAAATCCCAAAGACTTTCTTTGGCCGTGGATGGCTCAAAACAAAAGAAACTTTCCTAAAATTAAAACAAGTATTTTATAAGATTGGTGTTGCGCCAGAAATTATAGAACAATACGAAAAATCATTTGATATCTTGAAGATTGCTCAAGCAAAAAAAATTGAGGCAATTGCTGATCTACGTAAAGCAGAAACTTTGAGAGTTGTTGAGCTTGCTAAGAAGGAGGAAGCTTTTGAAATGGCAACAAAGCAGCTCAAGACAATTGATAAAAAATATGCAGATGTATTAATTGAAAATCGTAAATTGCAAAAAAATCTTGTGGAATCTGAAAATGCTGAAAAAATTGCAAGATTGAAATTGCAAAAATTGGAAAAAACAAAAGGTGCTGCCCCAGAGCAAATCGAAGGCGCAAAAAACGCCTGGGTAGATTCTCGTGTAAATTTCGAGAAACAGCAATTTTATGCTAAAAAAGGGGATCAAAATATTGAAACTTTAAAAAATTCCAAAAACTACAATGCTGAAGAATTCAAAAAAATTGAAGTTATGGATCAAGAAATCCTTGGTATTGAAAAAGGCGTTATGAATGCTGAGCATAGTGTTCGTATGGCAGAAACAGAAATTTACCTTGCCAATAAAACACGATCAATGACTGAAATGGACATGATTCAAAAATCTGAAAGAGCGCTGCAATATAGTAATTCAATGCGTATTGCGGCAAGTTATATGCAAAAAGCCGGACTTGCTATGGGGCTTACTATGTTTTTGACTGGAGGGACTTTTGGTCCAGAAAAACAATTAAAAACTGCTTATAAAGTTGCGGCAACTGGAGTGAATACAGTTGGGTTTGTCGGAAATGAATATCTTCATTCTGATTACAGTCGTATGCCTCTTGATTTGATGATTGAAGACAGGATTGGTAGTTTGGCACGTAAGCAAAAGTTCAATAGCGAATTGCAAAAAGCACAATCTCAAGGTGAGAATGTTTACAAAGTATACGCACTTAATTGGCATGAAGCAGATGTACAAGAGCAAGCACAACGTAACGGTGTTGACATCAATAAAGTTAATGCTTGGCTTGCAAAAATGCCTGGATTTAGTCCTATTAAAGAAACCGTTGGTGCTATGAAGCAAAATGCTACAGGTGTAGTTAAGGAAAAGCTTGGATCTGGGAGAAAAGTTGCATAAATTCTTAAATTATAATTAACAAAAATTAAATATGGCTAAAAGAATTATAAAAAATATTATTCTGAGAGGGATTGAAATAGTTATTTTGTATTTCACTGCTAGATGGATTTGGGACAAAATGCCAGAACAATATCGTCTCTGGGTTTTAATTGCCGTTGTGTCTTTGTACATCGCTTATGCCGCGATGCAAATTTATAATGAATATCGCGAAGAAGTGTATGGCGATGAAAATACGCTATAATCAAATGTAAAATTTGGCAATCTATTGCAACTAAAAGATCCATCCCGTACAATCGTGGATGGATTTTTTAATCCACAAAAATCTCTCGCCTCGTGGCGTAAATATTTTTAACATTTTTTATTATGGAATTCGATGGAGTAAAAGAAAAAACTTTAGTTTTGATCAAACCGGATGCGATTCAACGTGGGCTTATTGGTGAGATCACTGGTCGTTTTGAAAGAAAAGGACTTAAACTTGTTGGGCTTAAGATGATGGGATTGGATGATGAAATTTTGAAACAACATTATTCACATTTAGCTGATAAGCCTTTTTTTGCAGGTCTTGCAAAATTCATGAAAAGTTCACCGGTAGTTGCAATGTGTCTAGAAGGACTTGAGGTTGTTCAAGCTGTGCGTCTTCTTTGTGGAATTACAAAAGCGCGAACTGCTGAAGCTGGTTCAATCCGTGGGGATCTTGCGATGAGTGTTTCTTGTAATGTTGTTCATGCTTCAGATTCGGTTGAAAATGCAAAGCTTGAGGTAAGCAGATTTTTTGATGAAAAAGAATTGCATGGTTACACTAAGTCAGAATACGAACATGTATATGCTGAGGACGAGATGTAAAGCGGCTTTTAAAACGCCAAAATTATGGAAGTTTGCCTAAACGGTAATTTTGTCGAGAAAAATGATGCTAAGATTTCGATTTCTGATCATGGGTTTTTGTATGGGGATGGAGTTTATGAAACTTTGAGAACTGTGAATGGGCGGCCTTGGCTTATTGATGAGCATTTGAAAAGATTCCGCCAGTCTATTGATACGGTTGGAATTGAATTCATGTGGACCAACGATGAAGTTGTGAATCTTGTAATCGCTTTGTTAGCGCGTTGTGAGCCTGGTGAATACAGGATTCGACTAACGGCAAATAATACTCCTAATTTTTTGATTGAGGCTGTGCCATTAGTTTTGCCTGATAAGAAAAATTACGCAAATGGTGTAAGTGCAATTACATTTGATGGTGAACGTCCTTTTCCCCTCGTGAAATCGATAAGCATGTTAACTTCTATGATTGCGAAAAAGGAAATTTTGCGAGCAAAAGTTTTTGAGGCATTTTTGGTGGATCGTAATAAAAATATTACAGAAGGAAGTATTAGTAATATTTTTGCAATCAAAGATGGGATTATTTATACCCCAAAAGAAAGGATTCTCGAAGGGACGGTGCGTAATTTGATGATTGAACTTTTGAAAAATGAGTTTGAAATGCGCGTGACTTCGATTGCACAAAAAGATATTTATGATTTCGATGAAGTGTTTTTAACAAGTTCAATTAAGGGAATTGTGCCTGTTGTGAAAATTGATGGAAAGAAAATTGGAGATGGAAAAGTTGGAGAGATAACTAAGAGGGCGATGAAAATCCTTAAAGAAAATCTTATTAATTACGGAGAATGATTTTTCCAAACGAAATAAAATACGGAGATAAAATTCTAACTTTCGATAAGCCGCGAGTGATGGGGATTTTGAATGTTACGCCAGATTCTTTTTCGGATGGAGGCAAATATAACCATCTTGATTCTGCGGTTAAACGTTTTGATGAAATGGTTTTGGATGGGGTTGATATTATCGATATTGGTGGAGAATCGACGGGTCCTGGGTCGCAAGATGTTTCAACGGAAGAAGAACTTGATCGCGTAATCCCAATTTTGAAGAAATTGCGCAAGCGCAATCCGAAGATTTGGCTTTCTGTTGATACTTATAAGGCGGAAGTTGCGCGTCAGGCGATTGAAGCTGGTGTTGATATGGTGAATGATATCTTAGCCCTTCGAGGGGATCAAGATATGTGTGATTTGATTGCAAAAACTGGAATCCCGATTGTTTTTATGTATAGCAAAGACACAAATGGGCGTACTACTGGCGAAGGCAGGCAATATATGGATGTTGTTGAGTATATTAGCGCTTTTTTAAAGGATAAAATTCAATACGCGAATAAATGTGGGATCAAATTTGAACAGATGATTTTGGATCCTGGGATTGGAGCGTTTGTTAGTAGTGACCCAAAATATAGTTTGCAAATTTTGAAGAGGCTTAGGGAATTTCAAGCGCTTGGTCATCCAATCTTAGTTGGTCCATCGCGAAAATCTTTTATTGGTCAAACCCTTGGTTTACAGGTTCATGATAGAGTTGAAGGATCTTTTGCGAGTGCAATTGTAGCGATAATGAATGGGGCTTCAATTGTGCGAGTGCACGACACAAAAGAAACATGTCGAATTAGAGATATGTTGCACGCAATTAATCAAAGCTAGAATTTATTTATCGTTTAACGTCTGTTTTTTAACATATTCAATGAATTCTTGTTTCAAATTATCAAATTCAATAGAACTCAATTTGTGCAATAGTGATTCTTTCCCAAATGGTAAAAAATTATGAAGATGCATTAAAAAATCTTCAATAGAAATAGTTTGCAAAAATGGAGATAATTGAAGTTCTGACAAAAGTTCTATCATTCTTATGTTCTCATTCCTGTGTATTTTGATATAATCCAGCAAATGATTCGTGAATCTATCGATATCGCCTTCACTCATCTTTGTTTTTACAGCCTCAGTTTCTTCCAACGTGTGTATCATTTTTTCAGTTTCTTCATAGGAAAAACTTGCATGTTCGTTATTTAAAACTTTTTTGATTTTGTGAGAAATCAATTTAGTTATTCTTGTGATATTAAATATATAAGCTTCTTGCAAATTTGCCGCGTTGCAAGTTCCCTCTTTTGTTCTAAAAAATAAATTTTCCATTTTAACTTTTTTTATCAAAAAAACTATCCTTAGGCGCTCTTTTACCTGTTTTAATTGTTTTTAATGTATCCGCAGATCCTCCTCGGACTAAGCCATTATTTGCTTCTCCTCTCAAGGTAGCGACTAATGATTCATGTGTCTTCTCAACAGAATTGCTTATTGAAATGTCTTTGGCATATATTCCCATACTTTCTAGCATTGCTTGTTCGCTTGAGCTTTGAAGTTCCTCTGCAGTTGGCTCAAATTCTCTAAAACCTAGATTATCATCATTATTACAGTATGCTTCTATGTCTAATTGACGGTTATCCATACCTGTTTCTTTAATTCCATCGTTGAATAAAACATCTACTGGGTAGCCTCCGATTGTGTCGGCTAATGATCCTAAGTTACTTTCTGAATGACGTTTCATGATTTTATGGTTTATTGAGTGATAATATTTTGCTTCAGTGCGATATAATAAAGTAAAATTATCTGTTGTCAAGAGATACCAACGGCCAAATTTGTTTTGTGCGCACATCAAAGTTTGATTTTTTTTCATACATCCGCCAAACTCATTAAGGTTAACCCAGAAACTATGATGTTTGTTACAAAAGAATTTACATTTGATGCAGCGCACTATTTGACAAAATATAATGGGAAATGCGAGAAGCTGCATGGACATACCTATAAACTACACGTGACTGTAGCTGGTGAACTTGATAACGAAGATATGGTTATCGATTTTGTTCATTTGAAGGAGTTTGTGAAGACGAGAGTGACATCGAAATTGGATCATAGCTCACTGAATGATTTTTTTGAAAATCCATCAGCAGAGCTTATGGTTATTTGGATTTGGGATCAGTTAAAAGATGTCGATTCGATCAAAAATGGAGTGCGTTTGCATGAAGTCAAACTTTGGGAAACAGCTACGAGTTTTGTAACTTATAATGGAGAATAATTTAGCAATAATTCATGAAAGAAATTGAAGTAAAAATTTTAGAAATAGATCCTGAGGAAGTTGATAGAAAGCTTATTGGACTTGGTGCGCAGAAAGTTTTTGATGGAATTTTGAAAGTGAAATATTTTGATACTTCGGATAGTGCGATGCGGGCAAAAGGTGATTTAGTTAGAGTGAGGCAGTTTGGAGATGAGCGTGTGGAGGTTTGTTATAAAACAAATAAGCGAATTGAAGATGGGTTTAAGGTTTGTGATGAATATAGTTTGGAGGCAAAGAAATTTGAAGATGCCATTGAGCTTTTTCGTGGATTGGGGCTGCAGATTACTTGTGAATACGAGAAAAAAAGGGTTGTTTATAAATTGAAAAATGAAGAGTTAGATGCGGAAATTGTCATTGATATTTATCCTACACTTCCGCCATTTATCGAAATTGAAACTTTTGATCCTGGATGTGTTGATAAAATAGTAAGTGATCTTGGGCTTGAAAATCATGAGCGATCTGCTGAGAGTATAAATGGACTTTTGCGAGATAAATATCCAGAAGTTAAATTAAATGGATTGTTTTTTCACGAATCTTAAAAGGTAATTTTGATTTATTATTATGGCAATTGCATATCTTTCATTAGGGACGAATTTGGGGCGGAAAGAAGCCAACTTACGGAAGGCTTTGCATTTGCTTGAGGAATGCGGAGTTTGTGTGAAAAAAGTCTCACATATTTATCAAACTGAACCGATTTCGCATATTAAGCAGCCTGATTTTTTTAATATTTGTGTTGAAGTTGAGACGCATCATTCGCCGGAGAAATTACTTTATGCATGCCAGCTTGTTGAAAAAGAAATGGGGCGGGATCGCACCAAGCCTAAACGCGTTGGTTATGAAAGGCCAAGATTAATTGATATTGATATTATTTTGTATGATCAAGTTGTGCGGCGCGGTAGAAAATTAAAAATTCCTCATGCGCAGATGCATCTGCGCAAATTTGTGCTTGTCCCTTTAAACGAAATCGCGCCGCATTTCATTGTAAGTGTGCAACAAAAAACAGTACAAGACCTATTGAATGAGCTAGATGATAACAGTATAGTCGAAATGAATTGGCCCTCTAACAAATTAAAATTTTATGGAAAATATTAAAGATTTACAAAAGAAGGCAACTCAATTGCGGATCGATGTTCTTCGAATGATCCACAAAGCAAAATCCGGACACACAGGTGGATCACTTTCTGTGATGGATATTTTGGTAGCGCTTTATTATGGCGAAATTAATGGTGAACCGATTATGCGGTATGACCCACAAAAACCAGGATGGGAAGATCAGGATTATATGGTCCTTTCAAAAGGCCATGCGTCACCAGCGATTTATAGTATTCTTGCCGATGTTGGATTTTTTGATAAGAGCGAGCTCGATTATTTCCGCCAAGTAAATTCAATGCTGCAAGGTCATCCAGTGATTAAAACTCCGGGGATTAGTATGACTACTGGATCTTTGGGGCAAGGTTTTTCATCTGCCCATGGGTTGGCTCTTGCAATTAATGTTGATCGAAAGCCGAATAAAGTTTTTGCGATTCTTGGTGATGGAGAGCTTCAGGAAGGGATTGTTTGGGAAACTGCAATGGCTGCCGCACATTATAATACTGAAAATTTGATTGCATTTGTTGATAATAATCAACTGCAAATTGATGGAAATACTCGTACAATAATGAAGGTTGAGCCAATTGTTGATAAATTTGAATCTTTTGGGTGGCGTGTTATCCCAGTACAAAATGGGCATGATTTTGAAGAACTTTTGTTTGCAATAGATAAGGCATTTAGTAGTGCTCGTAAGCCGACATGTATCGTTTGTAATACTATCAAAGGAAAAGGTGTTAGTTTTGCTGAAGGAAAAGCAAGTTATCATGGGATGCCTCTAAGTGATCAGGAGATGGCAGAGGCAATTCCTGCGCTAGAAAAACAGTTGGCAGAACTTGGTTAATTTAGAATTTAGTTGATTATGAAATCATTCATTTTTCTCATTTTAGGGATTTTGCTCTCGTCACCATTTAATATTTTTGGTGATTCCATGGACCCGAATTTTCATGAGGGGCAATCTATTTTGATCGAGAAATTTTCATATATTTTTGATAGCCCAAATCGATTTGATATTGTGGTTTTTTCCGGGACTGATGAGCCTGAAAAGTATTTTATTAAACGTATTATTGGTTTGCCAGGTGAAGTAATTCTTTTGAGTGAAGGCGATATTTATCTTGTTATTGAGAATGAAAATGGCAAAGAAGAGAAGATTTTAATTGATGAACCTTACCTTTCTAATAAAAATAAAGTATACTCTTTACGGCAAATAGATGGGACGCGTTATGCTGTTCCAGAAGGGAAATATTTTGTTCTTGGAGATAATCGGGATGGCAGTTTTGATTCGAGAACTTGGAAGAATCCTTTTGTGCCGAAAAAAAACATTGTCGGGAAATACTATTTTACGCTATTATAGCATCCTATTCTTAAATTATAAAACAATATGAAAATCTGTAAGAGCGCACTCTTCGCATCAGTTGTCGCTGCAAGCATCCTTTTCACAGGTTGTGATTGGGGTAGTGGTAACGGGACAAAAGAGCTTGTTATCAAAACTTCCTCAGGGACTCATACTTATCAAGTTGAGATTGCAGACACTACTGAGCAAAGAACTCATGGTTTGAAATATCGAACAGAACTTGATGAAGATGCTGGGATGTTTTTCATGTATGAACAAGAACAACAAATGGCTTTTTGGATGCCACCAGAGATGGAAATTTCTTTGGACTTAATCTTCTTTGATAAAGATATGAAGGTAACAGATTTCTTCGAGAATCTTCCTATTTGTGCAACTGAGGTAGAGTGTCCAAGATACCAACCAAAAACATTGTCACAGTATGCACTTGAAGTAAAACCTGGTACTGCAGTAAAAATTGACTTGCAAAAAGGTGATATTGCTGAGTTGAAATAAGTCTTTAGGTTGATTCCTTAGGGAAATACTGCTAAAGAAGAAGTAGCAAGTTTTGGCTTTTCTTTTTAAAAAAAAATTAGCAATGCATTTCCAACTTAATGAAAATATAGCGACTCGAAACGCTTTTGGTGAAGCATTAGCGAAATTCGGAGGACGCCACAAAAATGTAATAGTTTTAGATGCCGATCTGTCAGGTTCTGTAAAAACTGAAAAGTTTGCAGGATTGTACCCAGATCGGCATTTTAATTTTGGTATTGCAGAATCAAATATGGTGAATAGTGCGGCAGGAATGGCGATTCGTGGGAAGATACCTTTTGCTTGTTCCTTTGCGGTTTTTTCAACTGGGCGGGCTTGGGAACATATTCGCAATAGCATTTGTTACCCAAACATGAATGTTAAAATTGTCGGTAGTCATGCTGGAATTTTGACAGGAGAAGATGGCGCAACTCATCAAGCTCTTGAAGATATTGCGATTATGAGAGCTCTTCCAAATATGAAAGTTATTTGCCCTGCAGATGCAGTTGAAACTTATCTTGCAATTGAGGAAATTATGAATGATTTTGGTCCGACTTACATTCGACTTGGTCGAATGGGGGTTCCAGTAATTTATGGAAAAGATCATAAATTTAGAATTGGATTTGGTGATATTTTAACTTACGGAGAGGATGTTGCTTTGATTGCAACAGGGACAATGGTTTCGAAAGCGCTTGAAGCAGCGAAATTACTTGGGAAAGAAGGTGTGCGTGCAATGGTTGTAAATATTTCAACAATTAAACCTATTGATAAAGATTTGATCATTGATTGTGCTAAGAAGACAAAGCTTGTGATTACTTTAGAAGATCATGGTGTAATTGGAGGGCTTGGAGGAGCTGTGGCAGAAGTTTTGTCACAATATTATCCAGCTAAAATGCGGATGATTGGAATGCGTAAATTTGGTGAATCCGGTAAACCCGAAGATCTTTATAAAAAATATAAACTTGATGGTGAAGGGGTGACTGAGCAGGTTCTTGAATTTATGAAAGAGGTTGGGATTTAATTTATCAATTAACGTTAAAATTATTTTATATGACTACTAAGTTAAAATTATTCTCAGGATCTTCCCATCCAAAGCTTGCGCAGGAGATCGCAGAGAATTTGGGTGTTGAGCTTTCGAATATGCAAATTTCTCGTTTTGCATGTGGTGAAATTTATGCAAAACCGCTTGAGTCTGTTCGTGGTATGGATGTTTTTATTGTTCAAACCGCGAGCGAGAATGTTAATGAAGATTTGATGGAACTTTTTGTAATGCTTGATGCATTTAAGAGATCATTTGCTGCAAAAATCCATGTTATTATGCCGCACTATGCATATGCTCGGCAGGATCGTGTTGCAACTCCACGTGAGCCAATTTCAGCTAAATTGGTTGCAAATCTAATTTCTGCTGCTGGAGCTGATCATGTAATTACAATGTTATTGCATGCTGATCAAGAACAAGGATTTTTCGATTTCCCTGTTGATAACTTGTTTACGAAAAAACTCTTTTCAGACTATTTTAAAGCTAAAAATCTGGATGATATTGTTGTGGTTTCACCGGATGCTGGTGGTGCAAAGAATGCCAAAAAATTTGCTGATAAATTAGGAGCAACTCTTGCGATTATCCATAAAACGCGGCCACAAGCCAATGTTTCTGAGGTTATGCATTTAGTTGGTGAGGTTAAAGGAAAAACATGTATTTTGTATGATGATATGATTGATACAGGAGGATCAGTAGTGAATGCAGCAAAAGCTTTGCGGGATCATGGAGCAGATAAGGATATTTATCTTGTTGCGACTCATGCAGTGTTTTCAGATCCAGCACCAGAGCGTTTAGCTGCCGCTGGTTTTAAGGAAGTTGTTGTTACAAATTCAATCCCAATTCCTGAACATAAACAATTCCCAAGCTTGAAAGTGCTTTCTGTAGCACCATTACTTGCTCGGATTATTGAAAATGTTCATAACGATAAATCTGTAAGTAGTGTTTTTAATTCTTAATCAAGAGGAGCCTAGTACTTTTTATAAATTATTAATTTTAAAATTATGAAGGATATTTTCATTGGAAGTGATCATGCTGGATACAATTTAAAACAGGCAGTGAAGAATCATTTGGCAGCACAATATAATGTGGTAGACTTGGGAGCTTTTAGTCAGGAATCTGTTGATTATTCGGATATTGCTCGTGAGGTTTGTGAAAAAGTTTTAGAATATCCTGGTTCATTTGGCATTATGCTTTGTGGAACTGGGCAAGGATCTGCAATGGCATGTAATCGCAATAAAGGAATTCGCGCTGCACTTTGCAATACAGTTGAACTTGCTGAAATGGCTCGTAGCCACAATTACGCAAATATTCTTTGCATGGGGGAACGTACAACAGAGGAAGGACTTGCTATGCAAATTCTTGATACTTTTTTGAATACAAAAGAGGATCCAGATGAGCGTCACAAGCGTCGCGTTGATAAATTTGATACAAACGGATCAGTTCATTCTGCAAGTTTAGAAAATAACGCATAAATGAATATGGAGGTTAAAATTGCACCATCGATTCTTTCGGCTGATTTTGGACATTTAAACGATGATATTTCAATCATTGATGATTATGTCGATTATATTCATGTGGACGTGATGGACGGGCATTTTGTGCCTAATTTAACATTTGGGGCACCTGTTGTAAGTTGTATTAGAAGCAAACATCCACTTGATGTACATTTGATGATTGAAAATCCAGAAAAGTATTTAGAGGATTTTGCAAAAGCCGGTGCGAATATTTTGACCATTCATTATGAGGCTTGTGAGAATTTGTCAGAAGTAATCCGTCGCATAAAAGAATTTGGCATGAAAGCCGGGGTTTCAATTAATCCCGGAACTAATGTTGAGGTTTTGGAGGATATTTTGCCTGAGATTGATTGGGCGTTGATTATGTCTGTTGAACCTGGATTTGGAGGGCAAAGCTTTATGCCAAATGCATTGCACAAAATTGAGTGGCTTCGTGGAAAATCACCGCAATTAAATATTGCTGTTGATGGTGGGATTAATGCTGAAACAGCGGTTAAAGTTAAAGAAGCCGGTGCAAATGTTTTGATTGCAGGATCTTATATTTTCAAAGCTGAAGATCGTATTGCTGCTATTAATTCTCTTCGATAGTTTCTATTTGTTGGTTTTTTCTTGCAAAACCCAAGGCATTCTTATACAATTTTTGCTACTTGCTCTAGCGACATTTAGCCGACATTTAGCCAATTTGTGTTATGAAACGCTCTCTCTTGATTTTGATAATTTTTATTCTTGCGATGGTTGGGAATTCGTTTTTGATCGTGGAAAATTATTCAAAATCTGAAGCGGTTTTGGATACAGATAGTATTGAAACGAATGGTATTGATGAAGTTGGGATGCTAGCAGAAATTGATGATCGTCCACCGAGGATTCCAGTTTTTGAATATCATAATTTTGCAGAAGAAGAAGCGCGTTGGACACGTACGCCAGAGAATTTCTACGACGACCTTTTATGGCTTTATAATAATGATTACAGGCCTGTGACTGTTGCTGATTATCTTGCGATGGAGTTTAAAATTGACCCTGGGATGAAGCCTTTTATTTTGAGTTTTGACGATGCGAGTAAGACACAATTTCGCGTTTTGGAAGATGGAACAATTGATCCTGATTGTGCGGTTGGGATTATGAACAGATTCATTTTGGAACATCCGGATTTTGGTACATCGGCAACTTTTTTTGCGCTTCCATATAGTTTTGGACAGCCAAGTACAACTGAGGCAAAGTTGAAATATTTAGATCAAACTGGGCGTGAGATTGGAAGTCATACTTATGGGCATGAAGATTTAGCAACTCTTGATGGGGAGCTGATTCGGCAGAGTCTTGCATTGCATGAAGAATATATGCGTGAAAAAATCGGAGACGATTATAGAGTGAGAGCGATAGCCTATCCACTTGGTCATTATCCTGATGGAGATTTATTTGAATATGTGAAAGCGGGTGAATTTGAAGGATATGAATATCAAATTGATGCTGGATTTTTGGTTGGAGCTAGTCCAGCCCTGATGCCAGATGATGAATATTTTAATGCCTATAAAATTCCACGAATTCAGGCAATTGATGAGCAATGGGAAATGTGGTTCAACAGAGAGCCAGGAGAGACTGGACGATCAGAAGTTAAAGAAAGTTTTCATCCTTATGTCGTGACATCAGAACATTCAATCGGTGTTAGTGAACTTCCAGATTTAGGATGGTATTTGCCGGGTGAGGAAACGGAAGTGGAAGAAATCTCTGACGAGATTTTGGAGGGAACTGTCCGTCCCGGAACTGTAGAACAAGAAATCTCTGACGAGATTTTGGAAGGAACTGTAGAACAAGAAATCTCTGACGAGATTTTGCCATACGAGAGCTGTGCGCCATTTGTTATTGATCGAACATCGATTGCAAAAACTGCTTGGAAATTTCTTGAGTATAATTTGTATAAAGTGCAAATTAATCAGGTCCCGAAGTCACTTGTTTATAGAAACGGGCAATTTTATTATACAATTATTGGCGATGAAGGGAATTCCATATCAGAGCAATTTTTCCCTTATTCAAACCATTATCGTAATTCAGATTTCAAGCAAAGGATTTTGGATGTTAATTTAGATAGTAATTTTGCAGTTGGTGATGAAATTGAAATTCCAGATATTCCAAAAATTCTTGTTAAACGGAGTGTTTCTGAAGAAAATCTTTGGGGAATTTATTTAACAAGTTATTATTCTGTTTCTAATGAAGGGAAAAGATTGATCGAGGAACTTCAAAATCATGGCGGACGACTTGTGATTTTTGATGTTAAAGAAATTGATGGATATGTTTATTTTCAGACTGATAACGAAATGGTGAAAGCGACTGGTGCGGATGCGCATATTATTTTCAGGAATTTGGAAAATTATGTGAGATATTGGCATGATAGAGATATATATTTAGCTGCGCGTGTTGTGATTTTTAAAGATATTAATTTGAGTAGTAGTCGACCAGATCTTGCAATCAAGGATGTTAATGGGCAGCTTTGGCAAAATAGTGAAGGAAGTGTTTGGTTGGATCCTTCAAATATTGAAACCCAAGATTATATTTTGGAATTGGTTGAGGAACTTGCAAAAACCGGTATTGATGAAATTCAGTTTGATTATATTAGGTTCCCGACAATGGGGCCTGTACAAAATACAGCTTACAATTTTGATGAAGAAAATGTGGAAAAATATGAGATAATCCGTAATTTTATTGCGCGTGTGCATGATCGTTTGCTTCCATACGACACCAAGCTTTCTATGGATGTGTATGGTGTTATTGCATGGAACAATGCGTATGATGCAGGTTCTACCGGGCAAAAGATGGAATGCTTAGGGCCTTTTATTGATGTTGTTTATCCTATGGTTTATCCATCACATTTTGGGCCTGGATTTGGTGGATTTGCTAATCCTGGAGATCATCCATATTATTTTGTGGATGAAAGTATGAAGCTTTTTGCTTATTATTTGCGTGGAACGGATACGAAAATTCGGCCATGGTTACAGGCTTTCGCGTGGCGTGTTAATAATTATGGACAATGGTATATTGATGAACAGGTCAAAGCTGCTGCGGATAACGGGATCAATGAATATGCGCTTTGGAACGCATCAAATAGATATTTTGAAATGTAACTGAAAATCAAATATTAATATCTACGTTTCTTGTTCAAAGTAACGATGTAATTGTTGTGTGCTTCGATGAGTTTGTCGAGTGAAGCTTGAAGATTTGTTTTAAAGCTTAAGATTTTTTCTGGATCTAAAGTTTCTTCGTTCAAATATGCTGCAATTTCAATCCCAATATTCTCAAAATTCTCAATCGGCTGTGCGTAATTTTGAAGAAATTCATCTTTTAAAATAATTTGTCTGGCTGAAAAGTTATCGGTTTCAATTGCGTGTAATAAAGTTTTCTTCGATGATTTGAATTGTGAAAAATAATTATGGAACGGGGTTACATCTCCATATGGTTCAAATTTTAGCAAACTTTCAGTTGCTGCAATTGCATTTGTTGAAATGTTGTGAATCGATTCAACGATTTCGTTGTGTATTTCAGCCTCGCTTTTATTTTGTTGTAAATCAATTAATTGTGATTTCCCATCATTAAAATCAAAAACTCCATATACGAACATTGCCCCTGTCAAAAGGGAAAAAGTTATTATGATTAAGCTGTAAATTAGGAGTTTTTTCATATTTTTCTGCGTCGCGAGGTTGCATTAGTGGAGCTCATTATAGAGCTTTCCTACTAGCATTGCAAAGTATTTCGTATGTGGTAAACTCTATTGGCACATTTTTCGAGTCCTTAGTCTTTTTTAAGAAATATGGCTGATAAGAAATTTAAGTTAGTATCTCCATTTGAGCCGGCAGGTGATCAGCCCCGTGCTATTGATGAAATCATAAAAGGTTTCCAGGGTGGTGCGCGTGATCAAGTTTTACTTGGGGCAACCGGGACAGGGAAAACTTTTGTTATGTCGAATATTGTGGAAAAATTGCAAAAACCAACACTTGTACTTGCTCATAATAAAACACTTGCAGCTCAGCTTTGTAGTGAGTTCCAAGAATTTTTCCCAGAAAATGCAGTGAGTTATTTTGTTTCATATTATGATTATTATCAGCCAGAAGCGTATATGGCGCATACTGATACTTATATTGAAAAGGATGCATCGATTAATGATGAAATTAATAAATATCGGCATGCGGCTACAATGAATCTTTTGACTAGAAAAGATGTTTTAGTTGTGGCTTCTGTATCATGTATTTATGGACTTGGGGCCGTGGATGAATATGGAGGAATTAAGATTGAACTTGAGGTTGGGAAGAATTATAAACGCGATAAGATTTTACGTCATTTGACTGATATCCAATACACTCGTAGTCAGCTCGAATTTAGACGAGGGATGTTTCATGTTTTAGGCGATACTGTAGAGATTTATCCACCATCTGGTGATAATATTTATAGGCTGGAATTTTTTGGAGATGAACTTGAACGAATTTCAGAAGCAGATGCGTTTACTGGAGAAGAAATTCATGAACTTCACAAAACTACGATTTTCCCTGCAAAGCATAATGTGACAAGTCGCGAAACTTTGGATCGGGCAATTCCGCTGATACAAATTGATTTGCAAGAACGATATGATCAGCTTAAGCAAATTGGGAAAAATCTTGAGGCAGAAAGACTTAAAACTCGCACTGAATATGATCTCGAAATGCTTCTTGAAACTGGTTATTGTAATGGAATTGAAAATTATGTTCGCTACTTGAATGGACGTGAATCTGGAGAACAACCAGCAACTTTGATTGATTATTTCCCGGATGATTTTCTTTTGATGATTGATGAATCCCATATGACTATTCCACAGCTTAATGCTATGTATAGCGGGAATCTTTCACGCAAACAGAATCTTGTCGAGTATGGCTTTCGTATGCCATCAGCACTTGATAATAGACCTCTAAAATTTGAGGAATTTGAGGCTCACATGAATCAATCTTTATATGTTTCTGCTACGCCAGGAAAGTATGAACTTGAAAAAACTAAAGGTAAGTTTATCGAGCAAATTATTAGGCCGACCGGGCTGCTTGATCCGGTAGTTGAAGTGCGTCAAACTAAAGGACAAATTGACAATATTTTACAAGAAATAGACAAGCGTGTAGTGAAAAAAGAGCGTGTATTGCTTACTACTTTAACAAAAAGATCTGCGGAAGAATTGACAGATTTCTTAACAGAAAAAGGAGTTCGTGTCAGATATTTGCATTCAGAAGTTGATACGCTTGAACGTATTGAGATTTTACGAGATTTGCGTCTTGGAAAATTTGATGTACTTGTTGGAATTAATCTTTTGAGAGAAGGACTTGATCTTCCGGAGGTTTCATTTATTGGAATTTTAGATGCTGATAAGCAAGGATTTTTGCGTTCTAGACAAGCTTTAATCCAAACGATTGGGCGATGTGCTCGTAATGCTGAAGGGTTTGTCGCTATGTATGCTGATAAAATTACTGATGCCATGAAAGAGGCAATTGATGAAACTAATCGTCGCAGAACTATTCAAGGTGAATATAATAAAAAGCATGGGATTGTACCGAAAACTATTATCAAAGAAGTTAGAAACATTGAGTTTCATGGGAAAATGGCTGATAGAGTTAATGATCTTAAGAAAATTCCTAAAGGTGAAATTGATCATTTGTTAAAAACTCTTAATGCTCAAATGGATCTTGCCTCACAAAATCTTGAATTTGAAAAAGCTGCTGAACTTCGCGATGAAATCGATATGCTTAGAAGTGAATTTAACTTGTAGTTATATTTAGTGATTGTGCCGATTGACAATGACTGATTTTGCTTTATAATACCGCACTGGCTGGAATGTAAAGTTTTTTTATATATGGCAGATTCTTTAGGGGAAAATCCAGAAAATTACGGTGTTGATCATCCAGAAAAACAGCTGGATCAATTGCATGCTAAATTAGAGGAAATGCTAGGGTTTTTATTTGAATCATGGATGTATAATGAGCGTGTTCAGGATACTTATAAGAGACCAATAAATCAGATTCGAGCTTATATTGCGGTAAAATTAAAAGGAGCTTTGTCAGATGAATTTTTGAAACATGAACTCGTTTATATGAAACGGTTGGAGTCAGGGAAAGAGAGGTCGCTTGTAGACATAATGACTATTGTTGACCTTATTGGATCTTTGAAAGTTCGAGATGAATATATTCAAAAAGATAATTTTGATCAAAATATTTTTGCAGAGGATAAATTTCGCGATAGTTTGGTTTCTGCAATCAATGGATTTTTAGACAATGAAACGAATATTGCATTTGCTAATCTAGCTGCTCTTGCAAGTGGTTATTATCAATTTAAAGCTTCGCAGAAATCGAATTACAAGGTAAATGCAGATCCTTATGATTTGCAAAGTTTAATTATTTGTAAGGAATTAGACAGTTTATATGAATTTTATTTAATTGAAGTGCTTCATTTTAATGAGGTGATAAGTGATGGGAGCACGTTGTCTGACTGTTGTAGTATTCGTTCTAAGTTGGAGGATGTTCTTGAAAGAATGAAAAAATTATTTGGATAGTTTTATAATCTAATTATTTGGCTTTGCTCTCTTGAGAAGGGAGCTTTTTTGTGTTATAATTATTGGATAAATAAAAATCAAAATAAAAATGAATACAATTAATGCTGAAAATGGAGATGGTATTGAAGGACAAAAACCCTTTGTGATAAGCGGAGAATCAGATGATTTAGGAGAAAGGCCTGAATTTAATTCACGCTCTATTGCAGGTGCAGTTGAAAAGATTTTAAAGAGTGACGAAATCGAATCTGATGCTGTTAAATGGGATGGAATTAAGAAAATTTCTTTAGAATTTGAGAATTTTGCTGGGTATATTGATAAATTCACATCAAAAAAATATCCTGAAATCAAAAGTGATATTGCGAATTATCATCATCTTAGTAAAGCGCGTACTCGTTTGAAAGATATGTTTTGGCAACTCGATAATGTACTTTCAAATACTTTAAATGATATTGATAATTTGAGTGAAAAGGTCGGGTCATACGTTATGGCGCCAATCTATTTTGTTATTGGAGAGGTAGAAAAGAGAATTGAAAGAATGCATGAATTATTCAAGAAAGATAAAATGAGCGATGAAGATATTGCTGAATTTATAGTGATTTATGATGAATATAATAAATTTTCTGCGAATTATGTTGCGGAATTTAGCCTTGTATTACGTCTTGTTTGTGATCCGTTCAATATGGCGGACATGAAAGAAAGTTTTGATGAAGTTGTGCCTAAGGTGCTTTTTGACGCTTTGAAAATTCCAGATGCACCTAAAAGGGTGATTGATGAATATATCTCACATGATATTTCTAAGAAGGAATTAAAGCGTTTATATGATGAAGCGTTCCAGGATGAATTGAAAAAAAATGAAAAAACTTTGCAATTTAAAATTGAAAAAGAAAGAGAGATTTTGAAGGAGCAATTGAATGCTGCTAAAAAAGATAAGCGTGATGCTGAATATATGAAGACATTGGACGAAAAAATAAAATATTGGGAAGGAACAAATGTTTTGGAAAAAGAATTGAAAAAAGCATTTAGATGGAGAAATTTTGAACTTTTAGCTTATTCCAATTATCCAGTTTCTTTAGATCTTTTTTATAAGATTCGAAGAGCAACAGAACTTATGTAAGCCCTAAAATAAACAATCAAAAATCAAAATAAATTTGTACAATGAACGATACTGGCAAATCAAATGAGGGAGGAAATAATATTGAGAAAATTCAATTCGAGGATTTATCTCCTTCTATTCAAGCTATTTTGGAAGAAACTGGTGGTGATATTTTTAGGCTTTTGGAGCAATATGTTGTTCTCGAAAATCGAGTTAGTGATGAGGTCCTCAAATTGCGGAAAGAAAATGAATTATTACGGGATGAGCTTGCAGAAGCAAGGCGATCGACAATGCATTCTGTTGGCGAAGTTATGTCGGCTGAAACGCTACAGGATCGTGTTAATGAACTTGAAAAAAATAATAAATTTTTGAATAAGAGGGTAGTTGAGGCTGAAAAAAATGCAACTGTTGATGTGTTAACTGGTATTAAAAATCACAGGTATTTTTTAGAAGAATTTCCTAAATTAATTAATTGGGTACATCGTGGGCAAATTGATAATAAAGAAAAAAATACAATTAATAACCCAGGGCAAATTTCAATGATTTTCTTTGATCTTGATCATTTTAAGGAAGTGAATGATACATATGGACATGAGGTTGGAGACACCGTTTTGCGTAGCATTGGGGCTCTTTTGAAAGAAGGAGATTTGTTTCGTAATACTGATTGTGTTGCAAGATATGGAGGAGAGGAATTTGTTGTTATTCTCCCAAATTGTGGTTTAGAAAATGCTAAACTTAAAGCTGAAGAAATCCGCATGGCTATTGAAAAATTACCATTTGATTTCAGAGATGAACCTGTGACTGCAAGTGTTGGAGTTACAAGTGTTGATTTGCCGATGGATAAAAAATTAACAGAAGTTTCTGTTGAAAAATTGCAGAAAGGACTTAAGAAGGTTAGTGATGAATTACTTTATTCAGCTAAAAATGCTGGGCGTAACAATGTTCAATTTAAGCAAATAGAGTTAGGATCAATTGTTCCAGAATTTGCGTCTAAAGAGGAAAATACTGCGCCTGTGAGTGCGGCTGAAAATATTGATGGTATGACAAAAGGGGCTTGATTCAATTTACCAATTACCAAGATAAATTTACCAAGATCCGCCACCTCCACCACCAAATCCACCTCCAGAAAATCCTCCAGAGAATCCACTTCCACCACCCCATGCGCTACTTCCTCCTGAGCTTCTTGGTGCTGATGCAAATGCTGTGTTTGCTTGAGATTGAAAATGAGAAAGTCTATCAATTAAATATAATGTATTGAAGGCATCAGTGCTTGATGAATTGAACCATTCTGGTTTTCCTTTATATAAATCACTGAATGCGTTTGCCCATTTTTCTCCAAGTCCTAAAACCATCGCATATGGCAATAGTTTTTCAAAGAAAATATTGTTTTTTTCTTGGAATTTTATTCGGTCCTTTTCTGCGGTTCGGATATATTCTTCAAGACCTTTAATTTTGTAATATGTGCTTGCGCCTTTTTCTGTTTTGCGAGGCATAAATGGTGAGAAAGCTGCAATAATCAAGCCTGATATAATAATTGCAATAAGACCAGAAATTCCTAAAAATTGTATTATTACTGGCGCAATAGTAAAAGCCCCGAAGACGATACCTCCTGCTATCCCAAGATACAGATTGCGTACATTTTCTGGGTTGTGGGGGAAATATCCAGCTGTAATCATATCTGAGTAAATCTTCTTTTTGATCGATTTAACTTTGCTATAAAATTTGAATTTTAGATCAGAAATTTTGACTTTGCTTTTCCCATCGAAAATTGCATTTAAGATCTCGATTTCATGTGGTTTAATTTTTCCATATTCCATATATGGTTTTAAAACCTCAAGTTCATAATCAGTATTATCAAAAATTAACAGTTTTTTTTCTGTTATTTCATTGATTTTGATATATCCTTTTACTGCATAATCTATGATAACTGAAACGATATCGTGCATTTCAGCTCTTTCATCTATTAATGTTCCAACTTCGGTTGGGCTTAAATCGTCTGGAGCTTCATAATGGGGGATAATTGTGTTATTTGTCTGTGGATCACATCCATATTTTTTCCATCTATAAAAAAAGAAAAAGAAAACTACAATTGGCAAAAATATGATCCAATTATCCATTAAAAACCATAATAGATATTGTGTGAATAATGGTTTTTGGATGATGTTTTTTGGGAATCCTGCCACGATTGTAAATCCATCAAAAGCGTCCAAAGGTTGTGTTAACCTGAAAACCAACTTTCCATCTTTTACTTCACTTGTACAATTTGACGATGTTGATCCATAAGTTCCTGTATAACATTGTCCCTTTAATTGTTCATTTGCTACTGTTTTTGGGAGTGTAACTGTAACGGTGCTAGATTCGACTGGGACTTCCCATAAACTAAAAATATTCCAATATAGCTCATCATGCTCTTCATGATATCCAATCACACGATCAATTTCATATGTGATTACATAAGTTGTTTTGTCTTTGATAATAACATTGGCCTCCCCGATCTTGATAGTCATATTATTACTAAAAAGTTCCACACCCATGTTGGCTAGCGGGTGTTCTTTGCCGTTTTCATCAGTTACGCTAATTAAATTGAATCTCAAATTATAATTATTCCCGTATTGGTCATCATATTTTACTGGGATTTCTCGATAAATTCCATGATGTTCAGCGTAAGATGCGTCTTTTGAGAAATCTGCAACAATGGTTTCTTTTACGCGGATTTTGCCGTCTTCAAAAATCTCTATATCTTGATCAAATTTTGGAGTTGTCCAATTTTGATAATATCCAAATGTTGTTTGCGGGAAAACAAATATGGCAATCGCCAATACAAGGAGAAATTTCTTCATATTTTTTAAAGTTGCATGAGTGTTATTCTGAAAAACTAACTTTTACATTTGCTCTTTCTCCTTCTTCAATTTCAAAGAAATCACGTTTTTTGAAACCAAGGAATCCAGCAAAAATATTGTTTGGGAAAACTTGTAACTTTGTATTGAAATCACGCACAGTTCCATTGTAATAACGACGTGACATTTGGATGTGTTCTTCGATTTCTTTTAAAGTTTGTTGTAATTCCATGAAATTCGCATTTGCTTTTAGTTCTGGATAATTTTCAGCAACTGCAAACAATGATTTCAAAGTTGAAGAAAGCATATTTTCTGCTTTTGCTTTTTCTTCTGGAGTTCCAGCTTGCATAGCAGCAGATCGAGCTTGTGTTACAGCTTCAAAAGTACCTTTTTCATGTTTTGCATAACCTTTTACAGTCTCAACCATATTTGGGATGAGATCGTATCGACGTTTAAGTTGAGTATCAATGTCTGACCAACCTTCGTCAACTTTGTTGCGAAGAACAATAAGTGAATTGTGAATACCAATTCCGAAAACAACTAGAACTGCACCGATCGCAAGGATAACGTATAAAACTTCCATATTTTTTGGATTAAGAATCAAGCTTGCATACCATTTTATGCAAAAAGATGCATATTTGTCCAACCGAACTTCAATGTATGTATTTTTCGATAAATTTAATGGCTTCTGTCATTGCTATTTCGCGACATCTTGGATCTCCATATCCCAAGAACCCATGATTTCCTTTTTTGAAATTTATTTTATCGAAGAAAAGAGTTTCAACTTTGATATTTTTATCTCTTAATTTTTTGGCATAGTTTTCTGATTGGCCATGAATTCGATCACGTTTGCTTGAAGCAAGGAAAACGGGGCTTTGTTCATTTGTAGTGTTCTGAATTACTGAAGAAATTCGAGCAATTTTTTTATATTTCTCTGTTCCCGGTTTTGCACCGAAATAATTTTTCGCCATTAGTTTAATATTGAAAAATCTTCGAATTTTTGTCACTGATTCCCAATCAAAAACTCCATAAAAATATAAAGAACCTTTGAGACTTGGACGTGGTATTGCTTGGTGGATATTTACTTCACTGAATATTTCTTCATTATACAATGCCGTACTATACCAACTCGCCAAATACGCTCCGGCACTGTCACCTGACAAAAATATTTTCTCAATATCGCCACCATATTTTTTCCCATGTTTATAAATCCAGAAAATTGCCTCCGCGGTGTCTTGTAGCTGTGTAGGGAATTTGTATTTTGGAGTTAGCCTATAATCAACATTGAAAACTAAATATCCTTGATCTGCTAAATATTTACATGTGCCATATGCATCTTTTTTATTTCCAAGCATTAATCCTCCGCCATGGAAATATATGATTATTGGGAAATTTTCATTTCGATTCCTATCATTTTTTTCTGGGATAAAAATATCCAATTTTCTTCTTCCAGTGTATGTACATAAGTTTTTTGCATTATTTAAATCTCCTTTGCTGTATTCGATGTCCTTTACGATTTCACATTTATGATTTTTATGCCAATCATAGAAAAAATGCATTCCAAGAAAATTGAAAAATGCCAAAATATATTTTAAAAAGAAAGTTTTAATTTGCTGCATATAGAATCATGGAAGCGTATATGTTGCTACTATATCAAATTATCGAGGAAACGTCATTTTTGGATAGTTTAAATAATAAAAAAAGCCCAATCAACATTTGCTATTTGGGCTTTTCCAATTTCGATTATTCTTCTTACTGTTCCATGCTTGCTTTGATTCTCATAACTCCTGTGATTGCGCTTCTTTCAGCTTCTCCAAGTTTCATAGTGATGAACTTGAATGTTTCCTTTAGATTTGGCAACAACATGTGCTCTAGCGCATTTACTCTGCGTCTTGTTTTTTCTGTTTCTTCAGCAAGTCTTTCAGCCTGTTTCTCGATTTCAGCCAATTGAATTAGAAGTGGAAGTGTTTCTTGAAATGCTTCAAGGGCCATATCTAACTCACCGCTTGTTTGTAAATATCCGTAATTTAGGATGTTTCCTTCTTGATGCAATTTGAAATGTGGAATTCGTACGCTCATTACGTTTTTAGTTTCAACTGCAAGTGATACATCAGCAGATGGGTATAAAAGAGCGTTTTCTAGCATTTCTGGATACATCATCGCAGAAGCTTGTGTGAAGTTTTTGAATGCTGCGCTTAACTTTTTTTCAACTTCATTTCTAAGACTACGAGCCTCCCTAATGATTTCCATAAATTTTTGCATCAATCCGTCTTGTTTGTCACGCAAAAGCTTATGACCTCTTTCTGCGGTTTTGATCCGCCTCTTGAGGTTTAGTAGCTCCATTCGCGTTGGATTGACGTTTAGTTTAGCCATATTAAATAATCAGTCAGTTAAAAATTATGCATTAGCAACTTCTATTTCATCATCTGCTTTGTATGAATATTTCTCGATGTATTCAGGTTTAATACGTTTTAATTCTGTCTTAGGAAGAATGCTTAGAAGTTCCCATCCTAGAGTAAGAGATTTGATAATATCTCTTTCTTCATATTCATTTTGTCTTACATATCTATCCTCAAATTGATTTGCGAATTGTAAATATTTAAGATCAACTTCTTGAAGAGCAGCTTCACCTAAGATTACCGCAAGCTCACGTACTTCTTTACCACGAGCATATGCAGCAAACAATTGATTCATTACACCTGAATGATCTTCACGAGTTTTTCCTGGCCCAATACCTTTATCTTTCAAACGAGAAAGTGAAGGCAGTACGTTGATATTTGGATAAATACCTTGTTTGTGTAGCTCGCGAGCAAGTACGATTTGTCCTTCAGTAATATATCCAGTCAAATCTGGAATCGGATGAGTAATATCGTCTTCCGGCATAGTTAGGATAGGGATTTGTGTAATTGATCCATCTCTTCCTTTGATACGTCCAGCTCTTTCGTATAGAGTCGCAAGATCTGTATATAAGTAACCTGGATAACCACGTCTTCCTGGAACCTCTTTACGAGCAGCAGATACCTCACGCAACGCCTCACAATAGTTTGTAAGATCAGTAAGGATTACAAGTACGTGCATTCCTTTTTCAAAGGCAAGATATTCAGCAGTTGTAAGTGCCATACGAGGAGTAGCAATACGTTCTACTACTGGATTGTCAGCAGTGTTGATAAATAGTACTGATCTCTCGATAGCTCCTGTTTTTTTGAACTCACTTGTAAAGTATTCAGCTTCCTCATAAGTTACACCCATCGCAGCAAATACTACCGCAAAGTCAGAACCGTCTTTTACTTTTGCCTGGCGAGCTATTTGAGCAGCCATACGGTTATGAGGAAGACCGGAACCGGAGAAGATCGGAAGCTTTTGACCGCGCACCAAGGTATTCAATGCATCAAT
>JAHJMX010000129.1 GCA_018821175.1 Patescibacteria group bacterium | reverse complement strand
TACCATTTCAGTACTGCGTTTTTCTGGAAAATAAACTTTTACTTTTTGATTTAAGACATCGACCGAGTTAACTTCACCATCTCCTTGCGCTAATTTTACGATACTTCCTACTTTTGGCATCAAGCTTTTTAAGCGTTTATACTCGTCTACTTCGTAACGAAGACAACACATAAGTTTTCCGCAACAACCAGATAATTTTGCGCTACCTTTACTTTCTAGTCCTTGTACCCGCACCATATCCATTGTGATACTTTCCAAATTTTCCATCCATGAAGCACAGCACAAAGTCTTCCCACATTTCCCACATCCATCCACGATTCTAGCTTTGTCTCGCGGCCCAATTTGTTGTAAATGAATTTGTTTTTGTAAATTTTTAGCAAGATCTTTGACCAAGTCACGGAAATCTACCCTATCATCTGCAGTGAAAATGAAATTTACCTTATTCCCATCTAGTGAATATTCAGTAAAAGCTAATTGCATATCTAGGTTGTATTCTTTAGCCTTTTGTCTGCACATCTCCATTGCTTCTTCGGCGTTATCTTTAAGCATTTCCATCCTTTGTAAATCATTTGCTGTCGCTTTTCGCAGAAACGAAAATCCTTCTTGAGGTTTTTCTGGTTCTGACAATTCTTTTTCTGCTGTAATCATTTTTGCAATATTTTCATTGCCTTCCTCATCTAAATAAACAATATATTTCCCTGTTTCAATGTCTAATTCTAAACCTGGATGTTTAATGAACATTTGTTTGCGAGCAAATTGATCAAATATATGTATAACTTTCATGATATTGTTTTAAGGGCTAAATTTTCCAGTGCAAGCTTGGCGTTAACATTATGACTTAATAAAGTTTTTGTGTTTTCAACCTCTTCAAGAAGCGAAATTAAATATTGTTCTTTATCTTTATTTGAGCCATCCGAAACCCCTTGATACAAGCGGTTTCTTATAAGGTGGGTAAATGTGTCCAAAAACTCATTTACATCTTTTTTTTCTTTCAAAACTTCCTCGATGACATTAAATTTTCTATAAATAGGAGTATCTTCAAGGAACTCACAGAGCACATTATACATTGTTCTGTAAGAAGCCAAAAGGTCTGCATTGCGAAGTAGTTTTATTGCTTTCCCGCTTTTCCCAAGAGACAAAGAACATATTTGCTTAAGTGTTTCTTGGTTTGTATCAGGGAATAAATCGGCTAATTTTTCTTCCAAAAATCCTGTTGAGTAGGCATTAAATTTAAGAAGACGAACTCGTGAAATAATTGTTGGAAGAATTAGGCGAGCATTATCAGTAGTCATAACAATTAATGTATTTGCTGGTGGCTCTTCTAAGGTTTTAAGCAAGCAATTTGCTGCCTCTGGAGTCATCCGTTCCGCTTTTTTAATTAGCAAAACTTTATATTTTCCTTGAGCAGTCATATTTAATTTCGTGATAATTTCACGAATTTGCTCAATTTTAATTGATTCTTCCGTGTCTTTTAGCACAATAGTGTCAGGGTGACCGTCTTTTTGGATTTGTATGCAAGTTGGACATTCGTGACATAAGTTATTTGGACATTGCAAAATATTAACGAACATTTTTGCGATCGCGAATTTTCCTATACCAGAAGGGCCTGCGAATAAATAAGCGTGCGTCAAATTATCAGCTTTCATGTCCTCCTCAATTGCCCCTATCTGTTTTTTATGTCCAATAATTTTCCAATTATACATAACTAAGGTTTGATGTTTTGCCAAGCTCTATCTTGTCTAACCAATTTTTCATCTGCTTTTTTCGGGTTTACCATCATAGCTTTCACGAAAATTTCTAATCTTACTTTGTTTTGAGATCCTTTTACCAAAATAATATCTCCATTTTTCATTATTTTTTTATAATGTTTTACTGCCTCCATTGCAGTTTTAAAACTTTGCACATTGTTTCGTGGCATGCCATTTCTGACAGCTGCTTTGGCCGCATAAGTCACATCATCGCCGACTGTAATTAAAATATCAGCATTTTCATGAATTTCTGCTCCGACTTCTTCATGTAAATCTTTAGAATATTTTCCAAGTTCATTCATGTTTCCAAACACAAAAACTCTGCGTTTATTTCTCTTCCCCCCAAAGAAGTGCAAAATTTTCATAGCTTCCTTTACTGCTTCTGGGGAAGCATTATACGAACTGTCTAGAATTAATGTGTTTTTAATTCCTTCAATTAAGTTCATTCTTCCTGGTGGTAACGCGAAATCTTCTAATGCTTTTTGTATTTCATCTACTGGCACCTCTGCAATTAATCCAGTTAAAATTGCTGGCAACAATATCGAAACTTGATATTTGCCGAACAGTTTTGACTTAAATTGATATTAATTGTTTTTATATTCAAGGTTGAAACTAAGCCCTTCCTCTGTTTGTTCAAAATTTTCAGCACGTGCATTTGCTTTCTCGAAGAAGCCATAAGTTAATTTGTGGCATTTGTAATTTGCGATTGCAAGCTCTGCAATATATTTATCGTCTAACGTAATTAAAGCTGTCCCATCTTTGTCGATTGCATCAAAAATCTTCTTTTTTTCATTAAAAATCTTGTTAACATTTTCAAATTGGCCTTTGGCCATATGCACAGGCTTGATTGCGGTAATAATCCCGATATCAGGTTTTGCAATATTTGTTAAAAAATCCATGTCCCCTGGTTTATCCACCCCCATTTCAAGGACTAAAAAATCATATTTGTCTCGCGAAAAATATGCTCTAAAAAAACTTTTGATAAGGATTTTAACCCAAGAACTTGCTGACGAAAAACCAGATTCCTGATGTAAAATTGTCAAAAGTAACCCGAATTCACTGTTATAACTTTTCTTATTTTTTAAAACCCGATATTTTCGTTCTAAAATATCAGCAATAACTTCTTTGCATGAAGTTTTCCCGACAGATCCAGTGATCCCAATAATCTTAGCATTCATTCTTTTTAATTTCTTTTTTGCCAAAGATTGCAGAATGCGTAAAACTAATTTTCGTAAAATATTTTTCATAAGTTTGAAGATAAGCTCTTATGCATTATAAACTTTAAAAGTGTATATATATAGCATAAATCGGACATTTAACAATAGGCTTTTTAAACAAAAACCGGCATCTAAACTTTAAATGCCGGCTATTTTTTTTGCTTTTTAATGCACAGTTCTTATTTTACTGTTTTTACTTTTTCAATAATCGATTTGAATGCTGCTTCGTTGTTTACTGCAAGCTCAGCAAGCATTTTGCGATCAATCTGGATATCAGCTTTTAAAAGTGCATTGATGAAACGGCTATAAGCCATCCCGTTTGCTCGACACGCTGCGTTGATTCTTGTGATCCACAATCCTCTGAAAGTACGTTTCTTGAGACGTCTGTCGCGATACGAATGAATACCGGCTTTCATGACTGCAGTTTTCGCCTGTTTGAAAGTACAATTGCGAAGACCACGATAACCTTTGGCAGCATCAACCATTTTTTTGTGCCTACGGTGGGCTGTTACGCCTCTTTTTACACGTGTCATAATCTTATTAGATTAAAAATATATAAATTTATGCAAGTTTTTTCTTTAAAGCTCTAAGTACAGTTGATTCAACTGGCTTTCCTTTTGCATTAAGCTTTTTTTGACGTTTTGATTTGTTTACAAGCAAGTGATTTTTGCAAGATTTTTGAACTAGAAGCTTTCCAGTTCCAGTCTTTTTTACCCGCTTTTTTGCACCGCTATGAGATTTTTTCTTCATGATCAATTATTTTATAGGAGTTAATATCATAAATAAGTTATTTCCTTGTTTTTTTGGACCCTCTTCGAGACTTGCTACTTCCATTAGGTCTTCTGCAAATTTCATCAATTTTTCTTTAGCTAATTCAACGTGTGCAAGTTCTCTTCCTTTGAATATTAATGATACCTTTACAATATCTTTCTTTTTCAAAAATTTTTCTGCTTGTTTTTTCTTAACATCGAGATCGTGTTGTCCGGTTCGGAATCCTATTCGAATACCTTTGACTTCACTTTGCTTCTGCATTTTTTTATGCTTTTGATCAACTTTTTTTTGATGATACTGATACCGTCCATAATCCATAATTTTACAGACTGGAGGTTTGGCATTTGGTGAAACTTCTACAAGATCTAGTTCTCTTTCAGCAGCTTTTGCGAGTGCATCTTCTTTACTCATTACTCCAAATTGATTTCCTTCATCGTCGACTAGGCGGATCGTAAGCGCTTTAATAGCTTCATTAATCCACAATCTTTTAGCTATATATTAGGTGTTAAGTCTAAAATTGCCTCTCTTAAAACCCAAGAGGCCTATGGATAATAGTAGAAAAACGGCATATAAGTCAAGGAAATTAAGCATTTTATGTATATTCTTTTTTTAATAACAAACAAATCCTTGCCAATGCCTAGTTATTACGTGTTTTTATTTCCCTTGAATGTTTTTTATTATGTCTTTTATTCCCTTTTTGTCGCAGCTTTTTATCAAATTCTTTTTTTTCAAAGGCCGTCATTTCACGTACTTGAAATTGGACGTGTCTTGGATCTTTATCGTCTTGATAAACTTTACTCACAACTTTTATATGTTCTTCGTTTAATCTTCTTTCCATTTGGTCAACAGTTGGTTTGTAAGAAACCGACAAAATTAATTCGCTTTCTGCTGGTTCGAATATAACCTCTTCTTGTTTTCCTAAAACACGAATGACTACATCTTTTGTAAATTCTAGAATATGCGCTATTCGATACCACTCAGGATGCTCTTTGTCTTCTTGATATAAAGTGTTTGTTATACTAACCTCATCTAAATATTCTTTTTGTGAATAGTTTTCATTCTCGGGTTTTGTGTAATACTCAATGCCAGGGAT
>JAHJMX010000128.1 GCA_018821175.1 Patescibacteria group bacterium | reverse complement strand
ATTCTTTTTTTAACAGTAGAATAATTTGTCAGAAGTCCACCAATCCATTTATGTGTTACATATGGCATTGCACATTTTTTGGCAACATCTTCGACTAAAACAGCAGCTTGTTGCTTAGTGCTTACAAATAAAATTGTTTTTCCTTCTGCGACAGATTTTTGTAAAAAAGTTAGCGCATTTTGAAGCGCTTCGAATGTTTTCTGTAAGTCGAAAACATGGATTCCTTCACGAACGCCATATAAATAACGTTTCATTTTTGGATTCCACTTGTGAGTTTGGTGTCCGAAATGTGTAGCAGCAGCCAACATCTCTTTCAATTCAGCCTGAGACATAATCCTTAGGGTTATAACCTATCTCCATCTTTTCACAGTTTAGCCCACGGTGGGAGGATTCTGTGATCCGGAAATAGACTGGAATAAAAATCACGACAACTGTAATATACAAGCAATTTAATTGCAAGCAAAAAATATGGAAATACTCAGTTCCTTAAGGGAAAAAATCGACAAAATTGATCTTAACATAACAATGCTTTTGAAAGAACGATATAAAATCGTATTAGAAATCGGTCATTTAAAGCATCGGAATGGCTTGAGTATTCATGACCCCCAAAGGGAAAAAGAACTTCTCGATAAATTACTAAAGCAATGTGACGATCTGAAAAACGAGAAGAATTATATAGAGGACATATTTAAATCAATTTTTGAAAAATCACGTGAAATTCAGAGAAAATAGGGGATTTCATAGTTTACAAACAGACGGAATAATGATAAAATACTATGAAGTTTCTTTAAAGATACAAATAAATTGCTATGAACAACATCGCAACTACACTCAAAAATAGTGCAAAAGAACCGGTGAGGATTAAAATAATTCTTCCAACTACGGCATATTTTATGTCTGGAATCCGTGACTTCACACTATCTTTGATACATAATATGACTGATTTTTCAGAGCAATGGGCCTATAGATTCCAATCTGTAGTTGATGAACTTTGTAATAATGCAATTGAACATGGATCAAGACCTGGTGAAGAAATCCAAATTACATTTATAAATAATACTTCTGATAGTTTGGAAATTGTCGTTGAAGATAGCGGAACTGGTGAACACCCAATGAAAGCTGCAGAATTAGATAAATTAATAGAAGAAAAAAGTAAATCATCGGAACTAGATATGACATCATTACGAGGAAGAGGTCTAACAAAAATTGTTAAAGAATGGACAGATGAGTTGAGATTTGAAGATAAAGTAGATGGGGGACTTAGAGTGATCGTGAAAAAATATTTACACGACACGAAAACACAAAAACTTGAAAAAGGGCTCTCTTTAGCTGGAGATCAAACACATATCGTTATATAAATTTAAAAAAATAATAACAAAAATATTTTATGGCAACTTCGATCACTGTTACTATTGAGGATGTTGAAACTCAAGATCCTGAAATGACTGTAAAAATCGTAAAATTCGTCGGACAACTTGATGAAAGTAATGTCGATGAAAAAGCACAAATCGTATATGGATTAATCTCGCAATATCCGAAAAACCTAAATTTAATCCTTGATTTTGATGGACTTGAATACATGAACAGTAAATCAATCGGATACCTTACTGATTGGTACGGGAAGGTATTTGAAAGCAATGGAAAAATCATAATCGCGAAAATCAAACCAAATATTTTGGACATCCTTCAAGTAGTCGGGCTGACACAATTGATCAAAACTTTTCCAACAATGGAAGAGGCTAAGTTTGCTGTTTTGAATAAAACAGAATAATAGAATAAGAAATGAATACTCAATTCTTATGGGTCATCGCTTCTACACTCGCGGTTGTGCCAGTAGCGATCTGGCTATACATAATATTTAAAGATAAAAAACAAGATAAGAAAATTCTTGCCCTCATGTTTTCCGGCGGGATTTTAGCGGTTTTAACTGTTTTTGGATTACAGTATTTTTGGAGTTTTTATCCTGAATTCGATCCATTCCTTTGGATAGAAGAACATATTACATCTCCGGCATATTATTATGTCGCAATATTTGTAATGGTAGGGATTTTAGAAGAATTGGTTAAGCAAATGATGGTTAGGTATGTCGACAGCAAAACCGTTCTTATACAAACAGTAAATGATTCAATTAGATTCAGTTTAGCGGCAGCTCTTGGCTTCGCATTTGCTGAAAATATCGTTTATTTTTATAACGTAATGATTTCTGCTTCAATTGACCAAGTAATAATTACTTTCATTTTCAGGTCAACATTCACAGCATGTGCGCACATGGTATTTTCTGGTATTTTTGGTTATTACTTTGGAATTGCAAAATTTACAATTGATATTAGTCGAGAAAAAAATTGGGAAGGCAAAATGTTATGGGGAGTAAAATTAATTAAATGGGCTTTTAGAATGCCTTATGCTCATGCCTTTAAAGAATATAAGATTTTACAAGGCTTACTTATAGCATTAT
>JAHJMX010000127.1 GCA_018821175.1 Patescibacteria group bacterium | reverse complement strand
AATTACTTTCAAATTATCCTAGTATTAAAATTATCACTGGGACTTTGGATGATCATTTAAATGAACTTGGATTTATTGTTCCTGGACTAGGGGACTTTGGAGATAAATGGATGGAAAATTTAAAGATTGAAGATTTTGAAATAATCCGAGATATTTTTTCCGAAATTCAATGGGCAAAATTGAGAGAAAAATTGAATGATCTTGTATAAATGTTAAATATATAAAATAAAGAAAAAACCACCTTAAGTAATAAAGTGGTTTTTTATATTAAACATAGCTTGACCTATGGTACGCCCGGAGGGATTCGAACCCCCAACCCTCGGTTCCGAAGACCGATGCTCTATCCAATTGAGCCACGGGCGCTTATATAGATTGCGCAACACTCTAATCGAGCGCTGCGCAATCTTAACATACCTCGCTATAGAGGTACAAGTTTAATTATTTACGGATTTTGTTATTTTCCGCTCTGTTATTCCACCAAACAAGTACTGGACTTGCGATGAAAATCGAAGAGTATGTTCCAACTATTGTTCCAATTACTAGTGCAAGTACGAAGTAGAAAATTGAAGAGCTACCTAGAATAAGTAATGCAACTAGAGTGAACAATGTTGAAATTGATGTATTCATAGATCTTGCCATTGTTTGAGTCAAAGCTTGGTTAGCAATGTCACCGAATGTGACGTCACGACCAAGGTTTTTAAGGTTTTCACGTAATCTATCAAATACAACGATTGTATCGTGGACTGAGAATCCAAGGATTGTTAATAATGCAGTTATGAATAATGCATCTACTTCAACTCCCATGAATTTTCCAAGTATAGCAAATACACCAACGACAATTAAAATATCATGGGCTAATGCAACGATTGCGCTAACACCAAATCTCCATGGACTAACATTTCTTGGAATTTTGCGGAAGGCAAAGGCGATATAAAGAACTATTACAATTAAAGCAATAATTAGAGCAAGAATTGCTTTGCTTTTCATTGTTTCTCCAACTGTTGGACCAACTGTTGTGAATCTTGGTTCTTCAAGTGTTCCGAATTTAGCTTCTAGTTTTAAAATTATTTCATCATGGACTTCAGGGCTCATCCATTTAGTCTTGATGATGTATCCATCGTCAGATGACATAATACTTGCTGAGCTCATATCGAAAGTATCTTGAGTTTCTGCGCTTAGAACTGGAGTGTCATTAAGTGGGCTTGTTGTTTCTGAATTTGTTTGTTCTGCAACTATTGCATTTCCAGAAATTTCTTGTCCAATTTCTTCCAAAGCTGTTCTCAAATTTTCTTGAGTAACTTCGTTTTCAAAATTAATTTGCATCAAAGTTCCACCAGTGAAATCAATACCAAGTTTAAGTCCGAATGAAAGTGCTGCAACTAAACAGATAGACAAGATAACTCCTGAAAACGTGAACCACATTTTTGTATTTTCAATTATCTTGAATGGCGCATTATCTTTTTTTGTTTTCTTAGCTCCTATCAAGAAAGCATTTTCTGCAATCTTTGTTCCAACTAATAATTGCAAAAAAGATTTAGTAACAATGATTGCTGTTAGCATTGAAACCAAAATACCTGCAGCTAGGTTGAAGGCGAATCCTTGTATGATTGAACTTCCAAAATAGAACAAAATTGCACATGTAAGTAATGAAGAGAAATTTGAATCACGGATACTTTTCCATGCACGTGCAAATCCGATTTCAATTGCCGAACCATAAGATCTTCCATCTCTAATCTCTTCTTTAATTCTTTCAAAAATAAGTACATTTGCATCAACAGCCATCCCGATCGAAAGGACTACACCGGCTACACCAGCGAGTGTAAGTACGATTGGATTTGCTAGAAGATAAACTATAAAAAATAGTGCAAATATTGCTAGAATTCCAGAAAGTAACTTCTCCCATCCATTATCTTTTGAATTTAAAATCTTCGCCATTAAAAGTACGAAAATAGCAATTGCAATTACTGCTGAAATAATGACATTTAATTTACATTGAATTAGGAAAATTAATGTAATTGCATAAATTCCAAGTGCTATAACAGCCATTAAACCTTGTGCTCTATAATAAGCAATCATGTAAAGGACTAGGACAATTAATCCGATGATTCCTGCCCATAAACTTTGTGATAAAGCTTCTTGTCCAAGTGTTGCTCCAATTGTATATTGTCCAGAAAGAACGATTGGTGCAGGGATTGCCCCAGTGTTCAAATCACGAGCAAGATTGCTTGCTTCTGGAATAGTGAATGATCCTTCGATTATAGCACTTCCACCATTGATTTTTGTGTTAACTCGTGGTGCAGAAATTAAATCTCCACCAACGAAAATTGCAAGTGGTTTTCCAATATTTCTTCCAGTAATATCAGCAAATAAATCAGCTCCTTCTGCAGTAAATTTAATTGCTATATATGGTTGATAAGTTGATTGATTGAACTCCACGTCTGCTCTTTCAAAATGTTCACCTGTAAGTGCTGTTTCTTGCCAATCACTTGGTATAGTAGAATAGAATATTTTTGCATATTTGACTTGAGTTTCAGTTGTTGTTTTTTCAGATTCAGGTGTAATTGTTCCAGCCTGGATGATATGATATCCAAATACGCTTTCTACTACAGGAGATAAATCTCCTTTTTCTTGAAGAGCAACAGCTGCCTTTTCAAAGACAGGGACATATTTATTTTCTCCATCAATTGCAGGTGCGGCAAGAATTCCCCCGAGTTCTTTTGAGCCTGCATCATCAGAATATTCTTTTGCGAGTTCAGCAAAATCCTCTCCTGCATTTAATCTTCCAAGTAATTCTGTAGCTAGATCAGAAGCTTCTGCTTGCGTTCGAGTTATACTTGTATCTCCTGTTTCTGACCCTGCATAAGAGATCAAAATGTGGCTTACTTGCACTGCACGTTTATTGTTAACTGTACGTTCTGTATCTTGCTTGTCTAGTAATTTAATTATATTTACACCTGTAACTTCAACAAATTGACCGTCTGAATTCACAGTATATTCTCCGCTTGTATCAATTGTTCCATCATAAACTTGTCCAACTTCCATATTGAATAATTTCTCTGCTAAATCAGCATTTGAAATTTCATCTCTAAATTGCCAGTCACTTTCGTTATATGTGATACTGGCTGGATTTGATAATTCTTCTTCTTGACCAGTTACTGCAAAATCTGCTCCATCTTTAATTTTACTCAAAGTGTTATTTGCATTTTGTTCTATCTGCGCTTTTTCATTTGGATCTATTGAAGTTTTTTGCTCTTTAAATTCGAGTTGTATTGTTTTACCAATAATATCTTTGGCTTCATCAATGTTAGCTCCAGCTAAATCTACAATGATGTGGCTTTCTCCAGCGATTTCCGATACAAAGATATTTGGTTCAGACACTCCTAATCCATTTACACGGTTTTCAATAACCTGTCTAACCCCGTCTATAATAGAAGCTTTATCTGCTTCTGGGACCTTTCTTAAGTCGAGTTTGTAATCTAGTTCAGATCCACCTTGTAGATCTAGTCCAAGATGAACTTGTTGTTCTTTGATATAGTCTGGGGCCCAAGATACAAGTGGGGCTTTTGTTTCTGGTGGTAAGCTTACGATTCCCAAGATCAGTGCAGCTAGTAGGATTATTCCAACTTTACCAAATTGCTTTCCTTTCATTTTTGATGGGGGATTAGTGTTTAAAAATTATTTTTTATAATTAAGGTGGTTGCTTATTTTAGCTTCTTTTCGATTTTTATCTTTGTTTTCCGCTTTTGTTCTGGCTACATTAAATTCAACATCGTGAGTATGTAGTTTTGTATCTAAATCTTCATTGTTCCCTTTTCCAACACGTCCATAATCATCACTTAATTTAACAATATCGTTTAGATGTGGGGTTGAAACTTCAAAAATCTTTGAATTCTCAAGAGCTTTTACCCTATGAATTGTATAAGGGGCAATGTGAAATGTATCTCCAGGAACCAAAATCACAGTTTTCAAATTAAATTTATCTTTTCCATACGTCATTTCAATTTTTCCCGAAAAAACATGCTGAGTTTCTTCTTTCTCTTCATGATATTGCATCGAAAGCCTATGGCCTTCTTTAACTTCAAGAATTTTACCTGCATAGTCCTCAGTTTGTGCGAACCAGATTTCGCGTCCCCACGGTTTCAGTTTAATTTTTGCGGAATGTGCATTCTCTTGGCTTTCTTCCATTGTATATCTTAAAATTAATTTCTCACAAAATATACGCCAAAAGACCTTATTTGAAAAGGGGATTTTCGTTTTTTAAAAGCCTATAAATATTCTTTTCTGTCTTGTAATTCTTGCACGACTTTTTTGATATCTTGACTACGGTCCTTTTTGCATACCAAAAGGGCATCTTTTGTGTCTACAATAACAATATTTTCAAGTCCAACTACAGCTATTATCTTGTTTGGAACGTCAGTTCTGATCAAGGAATCATGAGTATCAATACAAATATGTGATTTAGCGATAACATTATTGTTCTCGTCTTTATCTAGTTCATCATGTACGCCTTCCCAAGTCCCAACATCGCTCCACCCGAACTCAGCAGGGATGATTTTTACCTCAGAAGGATCAACTTTCTCCATAATTGCGTAATCGACTGAAATTTTCTGGCATTTTGAATATTGCTCTGCCACAACTTCATCTTCTTGAGCGGTTCCAATGAATTCTTTCATTTTCATTAGGCGTTCATATGTATCTGGAAGATGTTTTTTGTATTTTTCCAAAATTGTGTCGATTCTCCAAACATACATTCCTGTATTCCAAAGGTATTTCATTGAATTTGCAAATTCCTTAGCTGTTTCAAGATCTGGTTTTTCTCTAAAACCTTTAAATTCAAGAACTTCATTTCCATCTATTTCATCTGTTTTCTCTCCAACATGCACATATCCTAGATTTACATTTGGAAAACGGGCTTTTACTTCAACGATATTTAGCGTTTTTTGAGTTCGCGCAACTTGTTCTGCAATTTTTAGCTTTGTTTCAAATTCTTTAGGATTTTTCACTAAATGATCAGCGTAAATAATTGCCATTACTTCATCTGCAGATTGAATACTTAGTAACATGGCTGCAAAACCAATACAGCTAGCAGTATCTCGTAAGGCTGGTTCCAGGATAATATTTCTAATTGGAATATCAGATGCCAATTTTACAACTTCTGACAAAAAATCTTTATTAGTTGCAATATAAATATCTTCATTCTTCAAAAAACTAAGACGCTTGATAGTTTCTTCAAGCATTGTTTTATCACTAGTAAGATGTTGGAATTGTTTTGGCTTAGATAGGCGGCTAAGTGGCCATAGCCTTGTCCCAATACCACCTGCTAAAATAACTGCTTTCATATTATTTCTTTTTAATGATTAAGGAACTTCCTTTCATTTGTTTTGGTTTTTCGTAATTCATCAAGTCTAAGATAGTTGGTGCAATATCTCGAAGGCCTCCTTTTCTTTTAGTCTTAATTTTCTTATATTTTTCAGATATCACAATACAAATAACTGGGTTTAAGCTATGTGATGGACATTTTGCATTACTTCCTTTATAAATCATGTATTCTGCATTCCCATGATCCGCAGTAATTATAATGTCGTAATCCTTTTTTAAAGCGAATGGAACTATTTTTGATAGTTGTTCATCAACCGTTTCTACGGCTTTTAATGTAGCATCATAATCCCCAGAATGTCCAACTAGATCGCAATTTGCGAAATTAAGTACTACTAATTTATAATCTTTTTGTTCAAGTTCTTTTTTCAATGCTGATGTGATTTTTTTTGCACTCATCTCAGGTTTTTGAGCATAAGAAGCTACTTTTGGAGAGGGGATAAGTATACGGTTTTCACCTTCGTAAGCTTGTTTATCTTGGCTATTAAAGAAAAATGTTACATGTGCATATTTTTCTGTTTCTGCGATTCGCAGTTGTGGCATTTTTTTCTTGCTTATGAATTTCCCCAAATTGATTTGAATTTTTGGAGCTCCAAAAGCAATATCTGCTTTTTCTGAATATGGACCAAAGCAAACAAAAACTGGTTTTACTTTTTTATTCATGAATTTTCCCGTAATCTGCATTGCTCGGTCACTTCTATAATTGAAGAAAATAACACTATCTTTATTTTTGATAACACCTTCTTTATTAAGAATTATCGGTTCTATGTAATAATCAGAAGCAACACCTTTTGCATATTGGTTTTTAAGCGCATTGATTGGATCTGACTCTGCGACCCCTTTTCCTTTAGTATATAAATCAAAAGCTTTTTGTGTGCGATCAAAATTTTTATCTCTATCCATTGCATAATATCTCCCAATCATTGTTACTATTTCGCCGATTCCGATTTTTTTAATTTGAGATTTAATTTTCTTAATAAATCTTTCACCAGAACGTTCTGGGACATCTCGTCCATCTGTAATTGCATGTATATAAACTTGTTTGATTCCATTTTTTTTCGCAAGTTTCATCAACGCAAATAGATGATCTTGATGACTATGGACCCCTTGATCCGAAATCATGCCAAGTAAATGCAAAGCTGATTTTTGCTTCTTAACATTTTTAAATGCTTTTAAAATTGCCTTATTTTTTTCAATTGTTTTATCTT
>JAHJMX010000126.1 GCA_018821175.1 Patescibacteria group bacterium | reverse complement strand
GGTTGTTTTTGCCAATTTTTTACGTTCTTTAACAAGCTGTTTATAAACTTCCAAAACCAATTCTTTAAGACCATCTCCAGTGAAGGCAGAGATCGAGAAGATTTTAGCTTTCTTTACATGTGATTGAAGCTCTTCTTCAAGCATTTTTTCCAGCTCATTGTCAATTGTATCCGTCTTATTTAGAGCAATTATTTGTGGTTTTTTTGAAATAGCCGGGTCATATTTTCGCAATTCTTCATTAATTGTGTCATAACCTTTTACTATATCTTTGTCATTTACATCAATTACATGGATTAAAACAAGTGTTCTCGCTACATGTTTAAGGAATTCATATCCTAGCCCTTTCCCCTTATGGGCTTCTTCGATCAAGCCTGGAATATCTGCAGTTACAAACGAATCTTTGATATTTGTTTTTGTAATTTTTCCAACATCAACAATTCCAAGATTTGGAATTAAAGTTGTAAAATGATATGCGGCAATTTTTGGTTTTGCATTTGAAATTTTAGAAATCAAAGTTGATTTTCCAGCAGATGGGAATCCTATTAAACCAACATCCGCGATTAATTTAAGTTCAAGAACAACACTAATTATCTCGCCTTCTTCACCGACTTCTGCGAAACGAGGAGCTTGTATTACACTATTTTTGAAACGGGCATTTCCGAGTCCACCATCTCCTCCTTTAACAACAATGTACGACTTTCCATGTTCATCCAAGTCTGCCAAAATAGTTTTTTTATCTTCGGACATAATTAAAGTTCCTACAGGGACTTTTAAAATTAAATTTTCAGCGTTGGCTCCATGCATATCTTTACCTTTTCCGCCTTCACCGTTTGATGCTTGAAATCGTTTAAATGTACGATAATCTGAAAGGGTTGTTATGTTCTCATCTCCAATTAAAATAACATTTCCTCCTTTTCCTCCGTCTCCTCCATCTGGCCCTCCTTTTGCAATGAATTTCTCTCTACGAAAACTAACGCATCCATTCCCTCCTTTTCCAGCTATAAACTTTACTTTTGTGTGGTCGCAAAACATGAATTTTTGATAAAAAATTTTGAGCACTTGCATTCTAGCAGAAAGTCATTATATTAGAAATGTTCTTCCAGAACTTTGATGAGCCGAAGTGGCGGAATTGGTAGACGCGCACGACTCAAAATCGTGTTCCATTCATGGAGTGAGGGTTCGATTCCCTCCTTCGGCACCATTTGAAATCTTTCTGAGCAAGAGAAGGATTTTTCGATGATGATGAGCTAGTTTAGCATTTTTATTTGTGCTAAAATTGAAAAGAATTAATTGTTAATCCAATTTTATATGGGAATTGAAGGTATATCAGATCAAGAATTTACTGTTAGGGCCGAAGGTGTACTAAAGAGGATAGGAGTTGACCCGGATAAATTGATAGCAGAAGTTCGTGAAGGCTTATTGAGCAATGCAAATTTAGGTGAAATTTTAAGCAAAATCCCAAACAAAGGTGGACACCAAACGCATCTCAAAAAGGAATTTGATAGATTGAAGTTGTATTCTGAAAATGAATAAGAAAATCACACTTTGGTGTTTCAAAGTTACTATAAAAAAAAGTGACCCCTCCTGCGAATTTCTAAGTAAAATTGCAAGAGGGGTTTTTTGGAAACTACTTGTGGACCCCGAGAAAACGGGTTTGGGGGGGCCAGTTTACGTCGTGGAAGAGCCCACTCCTCATGGAGGAGATGAATGGATATCCGTGGGCGCTGTGGTCGGCGGGCAGTGGGGAAAAGATGGAAGCTAGTATGAAATTATCCTTCATACTAGGATATGCATTGTCGCAGGCGACAAGTGCCATGAGATCTGCGGGCTTGAATCCTCGTTTCTCCATGTGGCTGATCACTTCTTCACTTCTCATCCCATTGTCGAAGTGGAAAAGGCCGATTGTTAGTGGTCCTTCTTCTTGGTAGGGCGCGATGATGTCCTCGGGCTTTCCGGAGAGGCGTTCGCGGAATGCACAGAAATAGTGCTCCTGAGACCTTTTGTCAGTTATATGGTTTATTGTGTGCAGCGTGAAGCTGCATTGGCCATCCCATCTGGTGTATTGTTCCAACAGGTGTTTGAGTTTACCGCTTTCAAGAACGCCTTTCACGGCATCTTCATTCAGGTCGGTGGTTTTAATTACGTCAAAAAGTTTATCGTACATGGCAGCCCTCCTTTGGCTTAAAAAGGTTAAAAACGTTCATGTGTCTTTGTTTTAGTCCTTGCGAAGTAGTTTCAATGAGCAAAATCATTTCACACGCAAAAGGTTGCGGGATTTGATCAAGGGCGCAACTTATCACTTTGCATTGGGGGCGTCAAGCTGGAGGTTTTTTTTATGGATCTCGCCTTATATAGCTAGCATATCTTAAAGAGCATTATTCCATCATCTGCTTTGATCTTAAATCTCTGTGATATGTTATTGCAAAGCGATGCGCTTCGTCTCGGATTTGTCGGAGGAGATATAGGCCTTCAGAGTCTTTGTCTAGCG
>JAHJMX010000125.1 GCA_018821175.1 Patescibacteria group bacterium | reverse complement strand
TTTTGATTTTGTTTATTTGTTTTAGAGAAATATATGTTTGAGCCTATAAAGGCTTAATTTGTTTCAAGTTGTTCTAAGATATTTTCAAGTTTTTCTTCTTCTGCTCTTTTAGAAGCATGTTCACGGTTAATTCGAATATCTTTAAGGAATTTTTCTTTGTAAGCTTTGAGATCTTTTGTGAATTGCGTTGCAATTTTCACCTTTTCTTGGGCAAATTCATCTGGCTCAGCGTTTTCTTTATCATCTGCAAAGATATCTGCAAACGGATCTTCATCTTCGGCTTCTTCATTTTTACTTGCCTCTTCTGCTGCTTTTGCTGCTTCTTTTTCCTCAGCTTTTTTTGCAGCTCTTACGTCGATTTCTTCAAATTTTGCAATATTGATTTTAAGTTTACTGAGTACCAATTTTTTAAATTCTATTTTTTCATTTTCATTCGGGATTTGATTCAGCATTACCGCGTCAATATACTGCCGAGCAACTTTACGCATAAATTCAAGCGGGTCTCCCATATCAGCTGGTACAGCATTTTCATCGAGACTAACCATTGTTGGTAAACTTGGTAAATTACCTGTTTCAGCCATTTTATAAAGATTTTTATTATTTGGGTGTGCAAGATTGGTAAAATTATCGTATAATTATAGCACCTTTTAGCTGTTTTAACAATATCGCCCAAGGACATATGAAATTCATTCATCAAACAAAAATTTGGGCAAGCTTTAGAGAAAAAGCAAAACACGAAAAATCGTTTGAAATAAGCGTTAAAAAACATGACAAAGAAGTTTTGCATGCATGGATTCAAAAAATGCCATTACGAGGAAAGGCATCATGTTTGTATTGTAACCGCGGACCCATTTTTGAAAATTTTTCTGATGGTGGAGAAAATTTCATGAAACAAGCGACAGAAATTGCGCACCAAGAAAATGCTGTTTTTTTGCGCATCGAGCCTCCTATCGTTTTGAATAGCAAAGAAGCTCAAAAGTATCAGGAAGAAGCCAATAAACTAGGGTTTCGCAAAGCACACACTTCGCATCAACCAGAATGTACAACAATCATTGATTTGACTAAAAGTTTGGATGAAATTTTGGCAAATATGAAACAAAAAGGTAGATACAATATTCGGCTTGCTGAAAAAAAAGGAGTGAAAATTCGAAAAAGTGAGCCAAGTAATGCTGTGCAATTTGAAAAAGATATCGATTCTTACTACAAGATTTTGGATGAAACAACTAAGCGCGATTCATTTTGCGGACATGGCAAAAAATTCTATTCAGATATGGTTAGGATTTTGGGAGAAAAAGGTGCTGGAGCGCTTTATATAGCCGAATATGAAGGTGAAGCAATCGCAGGATTAATCGCAACTTTTTACGAAAAACAAGCAATTTATTATTATGGAGCTTCATCAGATAAGCATAGAAATGTTATGGCTCCTTATTTGCTTCAATGGCATGTTATTAAGGAAGCAAAAACGCGAGGAATGGAAAGTTATGATTTCCTGGGAATTGCTCCTCCAGGTGCAAAAAATCACCCATGGGAAGGTGTAACAGGCTTCAAAATGAAATTCGGTGGCGAAATAGTTCAATACGTTCCCGCAAAAGAGTATGTATTTAAGCCATTCTTATACTGCTTAATGTTGATCATAAAAAAACTCAGCAGATTTTATTTTTCTAGATAATCTGTAAACAGGATTCCATCTAAATGGTCAGTTTCATGCTGTAATATTCGCGCATTTAAATCTGATAAATCCAAAATGTGCTCATTCCCATGAATATCTTGGAATTGAACACGAATTTCTTGAGCACGCGGGACTTCGTCATACTCACCCGGGAGACTTAAGCATCCTTCTTCCATTATCACGATTTCTTCTGATCTATAGATAATTTCCGGATTGATAAAAGCAACAACCATTTCCTCAGGATCACCTGAATTTAGCCTTGCAAGCAAAAGTCTTTGATTGACACCAACTTGAGGAGCAGCAAGTCCAAGCCCTTCTTTTTCATCAAGAGTATCCAACATATCAGTGATAAGTTTTTTTAATTTCTTATCAATTTGTTTAACTTTCTCTGATTTTTTACGGAGCGTTGTGTTGTTTACCCCTGTAAAAATTTTTCGCTTTGTCATGATTTTATAATAAATCTGCTTTTGGAGATACAAATTTACTCTCTAAATATGCCCTTGTAAAGCCTTCGATGTCTCCATCTAACACTGAGTCAACTTGAGAGGTTTCATACTTCGTACGGTGATCTTTGACCATTGTATAAGGATGTAAAACATAAGATCTAATCTGATTACCCCAAGACATTTCCTTTCTCACACCTTTAAGCTCATTAATAGTTTCTG
>JAHJMX010000124.1 GCA_018821175.1 Patescibacteria group bacterium | reverse complement strand
CCGATCTCTTCAATCACAGTTTCCATGTTGAGGGCAAGTGGTTCTCGTCTATTAATTAAACGTCCAGTTGGATGCCCCAAAATTTTGATGTAAGGATTTTTCATGGCTTTGATGACGCGCTCAGTAATTTCTTTTTCCGGCATTGTCATCCCGGAATGAATTGAAGCTATGGCAATTTCCATTTGTGCCAAAATTTCATCTGAATAATCTAGTGATCCATCACTCAAAATATCGATTTCTGCTCCTTTTAAAATGCGAAAATCTTTACCTTCATATTTTTTGTTTAATTCATCGATTCTAGCGTAACTTGCGAGCAATTTTTTTTCGTCTAAACCATTCACGAGTGTTGAAGATTTTGAATGATCCGTGATCGCAATATATTTATAACCAGCTTTGTAATAAACATCGGCGATTTCTTCGACCGGCTTATTCCCGTCGGTTTCATTTGTGTGCATGTGCAAGTCACCCTTGAGATCTTTTAGCTCAATTGATTTTGGGAGTTTTCCTTTTTCCGCTGCTTCAATTTCACCGTCATCTTTACGCAATTCAGGAATGATAAATGGCAATCCAACAGCTTCAAAAACGCTTTCTTCTGTGTTCCCAGCTATCATTTCTTCACCTTTAAAAACTCCATATTCATTAATTTTCAAACCTTGCCTTTTTGCTCGATCACGTATTGCAATATTGTGATTTTTCGATCCAGTAAAATAATGCAATGCAGCTCCAAAACTTTGATTTTCAACAATTCGCAAATCCACCTGAATCCCACTATCAAGCACAATACTTGATTTTGTCTGGCCTTTTGCCAAAGTTTCAGTCACATATTCATATTTTTCAAAATGAGACATGATTTCCCCAATATTCTCATCAGTATGATCTTTTTTTGATGTGCAAATCAGGATGTCTATGTCGCCAATAGTTTCTTTGTGCCGTCTAAGTGATCCTGCGTACTGAATCTTCGATATACAAGCAATTTTTTTCATATATTCAATTATAGCTTCAGCTTGATTCAAGGCGATTGGCATTAAAATCCGCTCAGCATATTTCTCAGCATTTTCTATCGAATTCAAGATATCTTGTTCAGATTTCTCTCCCATTCCGGGCAAATCTCGCAAAGCCCCGATTTTGGCTGCATGCTCAAGTTCTTTGATTGTTTTGATTCCAAGGTTTTCATAAATCAACTTCACTTTTTTAGGTCCAACATTCCTTAGTTTGAGCATATCCAAAAGTCCGGTCGGGAAATTTTTTAAAATCCTTTGATGCATTTCACATTCACCAGTTTCTATAATTTCAATGATTTTTTTCGCCAAATCTTTCCCAACGCCCGGTATATCGTCAATCATTTTTGGATCTCGCTTGTAAAGCTCCCCAATATCAACAGCGCTACTCAATACATTTTGGGCTACTCTGCGATATGATTTCACTCGAAAAAAATTCTCATTTTGAATTTCTAGAATATTTGCAATTTCATTGAATATGTCCGCAATTTTGATGTTGATCATATCAATTTGAAATAAGTATTTCGATGGTCTTTTTGATCGAATCTTCCCATTTAAATTTTGCAAGTCTGGCTTTTTCTTTTTCGATCAATTCAACCTTCAAATTTGGATCTGAAACGATTTTGCGCATTGCATCTTGTATCGAGTTTGCATCTGCCGGATCAACGTAAATCGCAGCATCGCCAGCAACTTCCGGAGCTGATGCTTTTTGCGAAGTAATAACAGGTTTTCCGTATACGAAAGCCTCTAAAATCGGGAATCCAAACCCTTCGTAAAGAGATGGGAAAACGAAAGCGTTACAATATTTCAGCAAAACATGTTTTTCATTTTCAGTTACATATCCAGGCATAATCACTTTTTCAAATGCATTTAATTTCTCTGCTTTGTTGAGGATTTTGTTAAATCCTTGTCCGCGTTTTCCTGCTAAGATCAACTTCCAATTCGGGAAATTTTCACTAAATTTCATAAATGCTTCAATAACACGTTCAATATTTTTCTTGGCTTCAATTCGCCCTACAAAAAGAAAAAAACTATCTTTGCGCTTAAGTCCCATTTGTTCAAAAACCTCGGATTCAAACTTCGGCTGAAGAGTTTTTTGCGTAAAGTCGCATCCGTGATAAATAACCGCGATTTTTTCTTCAGGACATTTGAAAAATTTCATCAAATCTTTTTTTGTTGCCTCTGATGGAACGAGTATTTTTTTCGCTTTCTTGACTGCGTATTTTGTCCCAGATTTCAAATGCCGATAATGAATGTGGCTATAAGCCTTTTTCATATGCATAAAAGCAACATCGTGAATCATGATGTATGATTTTTTTGGCGCGAATCGTGGGAACATATGCGAAGGGACGAATAGTACATCTGGCTTATGCAAAAGCATTTCTAGCGAAAGGCGAATTTTTGTCCAAAATCTCTTCATCGGGATTACGCGATGTTTGATGTTTTGCGTCTTGTATAAAGTGAGCTTTTTCGGAGTGTAAAATACGAGCGAGTGCTCTTTGTGATGCTTGAAATATTCAACAAGCCCGTGAATAATTTTGGTGGAATAAAGCTCGATGCCAGTTCCACTGTTTAAATTGTATCTAGATGCGTCAATTCCTATTTTCATGGGTAGCGTGAGAGTAAATTAATCGTGTGCAATAACTGCTCCCAAGAATACCCGAAAACCTGCTTTTTGCAAAGCTTTTGCTGCGTTTTTCATTGTGGAAAGTGTGGTGCAAATATCGTCGATAAGGATGATCGGATTAGATGCGCCTCCTAGGCTGGTCGCGATCCCGGGATTGTGGATTTTTGTCCTGTGACAGAAATCCGATGGGATGTATGCGACTTCAAATGCATCTTTCATGTTTTCGAGGCGGTCTGCGCGAGACAATGTGGCTTGGCTAGTGGTGGCGCGGGTTCGGGTGATAAGAGTTGTGACGACTGGGATGTTTGCGTGCTTGCTAATCGCATTTGCGAGCAGCTCGGCTTGATTGAAGCCGCGGAGTTTGAGTTTGCTTTTGTGGAGTGGGATTGGCACTAGGATTGCATTCCTCAGCTCATCGCTGCTCGCACTTCCCATAATTGCCCGCGCCACAAATTCTCCCAAATCTTCAGCCAAATCCTGATAAAATTTATATTTCATCAAATGAACGGCCTTGCGCAAAATCGGATTTTTGCGAAAAGGGCAGGGGACGAAGAGTATTTGTATTGGCGAATCTCGAAGGAGTTTATGCTTACAATCGAGAAACATTTCCTTATTCATCTTAATCTTAGTTTTGCATTCATTGCACAAAAAATCTCCATGTTTTTCGCATGAAATACATGTTTTCGGATAAAAAATATCTATGATTTTCGCCAAAATTTTCATAATGGGCTTTGAATACTTTGAATACCAAGACTTGTAATTTGTGTATAGAGCTGTGTGGTCCGAATGTTTGCGTGCCCCAACAATGCCTGCACATATCGAATGTCTGTGCCATTTTCCAGTAAATGTGTGGCAAAACTGTGGCGCAAACTATGAAAAGTAGCATTTTTATGAATACCAGCTTTTTTCAGTGCATTTTGAAAGACTTTTTGCAATGTACGTGTATTTAACTTTCCTCCACGCTCGCTTTCAAAGACGAAATCATTTCTTTCTTTGAAACTTACCAGCTTTTGTATATCTGAAAGCAATTTTGCTGGCAAAATCGTAATGCGATCTTTGTTCCCCTTGGCTTGTTTTAAGTGAATATTCGATTCGGCAAAATTTATATCCTGCACTTTTAAACTGACAACTTCACTGACCCTTAGCCCAGCGCCATATGCAAGTGCAATCATTAGCCGATGTTTATGATTTCTTGTACTTATAAGAATTGTTTTCATCTCATCGCGAGATAAAATAATTGGTAATTTCTGATGTTTTTTAGACAATTTAACGTCGATTTTGAAAGGTACTTTCAGAATTTCGTGATAAAAAAACTTAATTGCTTGTCCAGCCATATTTCCTACATTACCACCAAACACTTGCCCTATACTCCCATATAACGCTTGTTGTAACGCTGCTTGGTTAGCATCAGCTTGCATTTGTGATTGTAAGTTTTGTCCAGCTTGTGTTACTGCTCCACCATACTG
>JAHJMX010000123.1 GCA_018821175.1 Patescibacteria group bacterium | reverse complement strand
TAAACTTTATATTTCCATCGACAACTTTGCGAACAAATTCCTTGATTAGGATCACGCATATTAAAGTAATTTGACATCAAACATCGCCCCGAGTAAGCAACGCAAATCGCTCCATGAACAAACGCTTCAAGTTCCATATCTGGGACCATTTCGTGAATTTCTTTTATCTCAGTTAAACTTAACTCACGTGGAAGCACAACTCTCTTCGCCCCAAGATCTTTCCAAAACTGAATATCTCTATAATTGATGCTATTTGTTTGCACAGAAATATGAATTTTAGCATCTGGATAAAACTCCTTAATAATTGAAAAAACACCAGGATCCGCAACAATAAGCGCATCTGGTTTTACTTTAGCGAGCCACTTAACATGTTTTTTAAAAGCCTCAATTTTAGAATTATGCGGATAAATATTAACAGTCACATAAACTTTTTTACCCATAGCATGTGCTTTCTCAATAGATTCTTCAAGTTTCTCAGGAGTAAATCCATTAACTCTAGATCTCATACTAAAACCAGTAATCCCCATATAGACGACATCAGCTCCATAATTGTAAGCAAATTCCATTTTCTCAGGCGACCCAGCTGGCGCTATTAATTCAGGCTTTATCATAAGTTGTTTATTATCAAATCGGCCCTAAAACTAGCAAAATTAATAATAAATTGCAATCCTAAGGGTGAAACTATAGAGTGTATCTGCTCATAACAAAAATATGATGGAATACTTCGACTTCATCGTTATTGGGTCAGGAATAGCAGGCTTAAGTTTTTCCCTAAACGTAGCAAAAAAAGGAAAAGTTTTGATAATAACAAAAAAAGAAGTTATTGATTCAACAACAAATTATGCTCAAGGAGGAATCGCGGCAGCAATTGGGGAATTAGATGATTTCGAAAAACATATCAAAGACACTTTGGAAGCGGGAGCATATCACAACAAACTTTCCGCCGTAGAATTCATGGTAAAAAATGGGCCAAAATACATTGAAGAACTAAAAAATATCGGCGTTCCATTTACACTAACATCAGAAGAACTTTCACTCACTCAAGAAGGAGGCCATAGCCAAAAACGCATTATCTATGCTGGCGATCATACAGGTAATTCAATCGAGACAACACTTGTCAACGCAGTAAAATCAAACAAGAACATAACCGTTTGGGAGAATGTCTTTGCAATAGATTTATTAGTTAAAAATCAAACATGCTATGGATTATCTATATTGAAGAATAAAAAAATTCAACATATCTATTCATCATATATAATCATGGCAACTGGTGGAGTCGGCCAAATTTACAAATACACAACAAATCCCAAAATTTCTACAGGAGATGGAATCGCAATGGCCCATAGAGCTGGAGCAAAAACGAAAGATTTAGAATTCATTCAATTTCATCCAACAGCTTTAAACCTTCCGCATAGACAAAAATTCTTGATTTCAGAAGCATTGCGAGGGGAGGGAGCTTACTTGCTTAATCATGAAGGAAAAAGATTCATGCAAAAATATAGCCCTAAAAAAGAACTTGCATCTCGAGACATAGTTTCAAGAGCCATATCCATTGAAGAAGAATCTGGAAAAGTTTATTTAGATATAACTCACAAAGATAAAACATTTGTTAAAAATAGATTCCCTCAAATTTACAAAAAACTTAAAAAAATTGGCATAGATATAACAAAAGACATTATCCCAATCACCTCGGCTGCTCATTATATGTGCGGTGGAGTAGTAGTTAATTTAAAAGGAGAAACTAATATTAAAAATTTATACGCATTTGGCGAAACCGCTTGCACTGGAGTCCATGGAGCCAATAGACTTGCAAGCAATTCACTACTTGAAGCAATAGTATTCAGTAGTGAGATAGCAAAAAGACTGAAAGCAAAACCAAAGCAAAACAAATTCCCTGAATTCCCAATACTTAAAACCGTTGTATGCCGCAATACAGCGAAAAATCTTAGTTATACTAAACGTTTAATTAAAGAAATCATGTGGAAAAATGTTGGTCTAGTGAGAACAACTGGCGGATTGAAAAAAGCAATTTTAAAATTAGAAAAACTCAAACAAGATTTTAAATTTTACACATGTAGCGATACAGAATTGGAATTAAAAAACATATTAGACACTGCAACCTTAATCACAAGAGCCGCTTTAAAAAGGCATAATTCGCTTGGATGCCATTACATAAGATAAATCGTCACATTTTACCACGACACTCTTTGACCTTTTGTCAATTTTGTTGTATAATGTGTGTAGTGGATTGGTTTATTTTTAAGCATTACTTATGTTTAGAAGCAAAAACCAGAAAAACTTGTGGATTATTTTAGGGATTTTAGTTCTGTTGATGGTCGGGATGGGCATCATCCAAGCTGAAACCTTAAAAATCGCCAAAGACTTACAAGCTGTAGTCTTAGGCAATCCAGGAGAGGTTATGCCTCAATCTCCCCTTCCGGAGCTGATGCCTGATACCTTGATCGTAACAGATCCATTCGTCGTAAATCCAATAAGACAAATGTTCCCGTTGCTATTCAAGTAAATCCGCTCACGCTTATAGGAAAACTAATTCTTAATGGGCCTCTAATAATTTTTTGGCCTGATCCTCAAGGGTTAGTTTTTCTATTATATCATCAATATATCCATCCATTATCCTGTGGATATTACTCCAACTAACCTTAATCCTGTGATCAGTAACTCGATCCTGTGGGAAATTGTAAGTTCTGATTTTATCGGACCTATCTCCTGTCCCAATTTGTGACAATCTAGCTTCTCCAAGCTCTTTCTGCTTTTTATCCTCCTCAAGTTGATAAAGCCTAGAACGCAATACAGACATAGCCTTATTCTTATTCTTAAGCTGCGATTTCTCATCCTGACAAGTTACAACAAGACCAGTCGGCACATGCGTTAACCTTATTGCTGAATCAGTTGTATTAACAGATTGACCTCCGCATCCACTTGACCTAAATGAATCTACTCGTATATCTGAGTTTTTGATTTCAATTTCAACTTCCTCAATTTCAGGCAAAACTGCACATGTCACAGCAGATGTATGCACACGCCCCTGACTTTCAGTCACAGGTATTCTTTGTACACGATGTACTCCACTTTCATACTTAATAAGCCCATAAGCACCTTCACCTACAATTTTAAAAATAATTTCTTTAATACCACCGGTTGGTCCCTCATTTTTAGTAATCAATTCATTCGAGAACCCCTTCTCCTCTGCATATCGCATATACATACGCGCAAGCTCACCTGCAAAAAGCGCTGCTTCGTCTCCTCCTGCACCAGCTCTAATTTCCACAATACAATTTTTAGAATCCTTCGGATCTTTAGGTAATAATTCAACTTTAATCCTTTCTTCAAGATCAATTTTAGTTTGCTTACCAGAATCAAGCTGCTCCTTTGCAAGCATAATCATGTCATTGTCCTTCTCACTCTTCAAAATCTGCTGAGCCTCATCTATATCTGCAATCGCCTTTTCATATTCTTTCGCAAGATTGTATGCATTTTCCATAGTTTTAGCTTGCCGATTTAATTTCGTATATTGAATATGATCTCCAGCAACTGTGGGATCAGACATTTTTGCCCTTAAATCTTCGTATTCTTTCTTAATTTTTAATAACCTATCTAACATATGTTTTTGGTTAATCCATCTTAAAATGTACAACGAAATATCGATCAAAACCAGCTAAATCCTTAAAAATTTCAAGTTTTTGCCCTGGAAACATCTCTAAAACAAGTTCGCTCAAAACATCTTTTTGTGAAAAACCGATTTCTCCAAGCAAAAATCGACTACATTGAACATCTTTCTGTAAAGAAAGAAACATTTCCCGATAAAGATCAAGTCCATCATCTCCACCAAATAATGCAATATTAGGTTCAAAATTCTTTACTTCTTTAGCAACAAAATCATGCTCTTTAGCCCCAATATAAGGCAAATTTGCGGTAATAATATCAAACTTTTGTCCTTTAAATTCATCAATTAAATTTGATTCAACCAATTTGATTCTATTTTGTAGTCTATAATTTTCAATATTCTTTCTCGCTACTTCAAGTGCATCCTGACTTATATCACAAGCCGTAAACTCAGCATTTTTAATATTCATTGCAAGTGAAACAGGTATATTCCCACTCCCCGTTCCTACATCCAACATTTTTAAAATCCCTCCATCAAACCCAATTCCGCTATCACACAGGCCAATAACATGTTCAACCAAAAGTTCAGTTTCGGGCCGTGGAATCAAAACTCTTTTATCAACATAAAAAGAAATACCAAAAAATTCTTTTTCATTAATCAAATATGCAACCGGCTCTCCCTTAATATGCTTATCCAGAAGCAAAAAATATTCATTCGCTTTATCATTTTTAATTTCGAGATCTGGATTCGCAAAAAGAAACTCTTTATTTTTACCAATCACAAAGCTCAACAAAACGGATGCAGCCAAACTATCAATAATTCCATTATCAATCAATTGCTTTTTCCCTTTTTGTAAAACTTCATTTATATTCATATAATAATTCAAGAATAATAAAAAGCCGCATATGAAAATATGCGGCTTTCAATCATTGTATTCGATCTACCTAAAACGATTTTTTTCACGAATTGCTCTATACTCTTCACGTTTAACCGCCCTACCCCTAACCTGACGTTTAGTCAAATCCTTAGCATGGTATCTGCTTCTACGTTTCTGAAGAAGAAGCCTACTTGCTTGTACTTTTTTGTTAAATCGAGAAATAACTCGATCAACAGATTCTTTTGCATTTTTCCAAACAGAAATCATTTTCGTGCACCTCCCTCCATACTTTTTAATTAGTTGATTTAATAGTTGTAATTATATGTAGCCCCATCTCGAAGTCAATCAAAAACATTATCTGGGAAAATTTAGATATCCAAATTCTTTACATTTTTTGCGTGAGTTTGAATAAATTTCTTACGTGGAAGTACTTCTTCCCCCATCAAAGTATCAAAGATATCATTTGCTTTCTCGGCATCCTCAACAGTAACACGCAACATTGATCTAGTAGAAGGATCCATAGTTGTTTCCCAAAGTTGATCTGGATTCATTTCTCCCAAACCTTTATATCTCTGAATATTTACCTTTGACTCATCACTAAATTCCTTAAGTGCATTCTCTTTCTCAATATCACTATAAGCATAAACGGCCTTCTTCCCTTGAGCAATTTTATACAATGGTGGCTGAGCAATATAAATATGCCCTTGCTCAACAAGTGGTTTAAAATATCTATAGAAAAGTGTCAAAAGTAAAGTTCTGATATGTGCTCCATCTACATCGGCATCTGTCATGATAACAACACGATCATATCTAAGCCTCTCCATATCAAAATTTTCTCCAAATCCAACACCAAGCGCAATTACGGTTGATTTAATTTCAGTATTAGCCAAAATCCTATCCATTCTTGAATGCTCAACATTCAAAATCTTCCCCCTAAGTGGCAAAATCGCTTGGAACTCTCTATTACGTCCTTGTTTCGCACTACCACCGGCAGAATCTCCCTCGACTATGTACAATTCACATTTAGAAGGATCTTTTGAGAGATCG
>JAHJMX010000122.1 GCA_018821175.1 Patescibacteria group bacterium | reverse complement strand
CTTCTAAATTGCCTAGATAAATTTTACCTATACGAATTCTTTTCAAGTATATAACTTTATTTCCAATTTCTTCAAACATTCTACGAATTTGGCGTTTCCTTCCTTCGTGAATGATTACGTTGCATATAAATGTATTTTTTCCTTGGTTTTCTTCTTCAGCTGTTTTTGTGATTTTACATTTTGAAGTTTGTTTACCATCTATTCTTATGCCATTTTCTAGAATTTTTCGATCTTCTTCATGTAATTCTTGGATTAAGTGCACTATATATTCTTTTTCATGTTCAAACTTTGGATGTGTTATTTTGTATGTAAAATCTCCATCATTACTTAATAGCAAGAGGCCTGTAGTGTCTTTATCCAAGCGTCCAACGGGGTGTACGTCATCAAAGGGGATAAGGTCCATTACGGTTTTTTCTGCATGAATGTCATTTTTTGTTGAAGTGTAGCCGGCAGGTTTATTTAATGCGATGTAGATTTTTTCAGAACAATCTTTTATCAAAACTCCGTTAACTTCAATGCGGTCTTTTGCAGGATCAATTATTATACCAGGAGTATTTTGAGTTTTGCCATTAACTTTAACTCTGCAATCTGCAATTAAATCTTCAGCTGTTCGTCTTGAATAGCTTGAATTTCCTGCGATGAATTTTTGTAAACGCATATTTTATTCTTCACTTGTAGTTGCAGGGATGGCTTCAGCTTCGCTTGCTGCTTCAGTGGTGCTGGTTGCTGGTGTGTCAGAAGGATAATATCTAAAGAAAATATCGTCTGGCTTATTTTCTGCATAATCAGCTCCAAGTTCAATGATGATATTTGCATCGCTGATGTATTGATCTTCAAAATATTTTTCTGGAATATGATAATCTATTTTTCCAGGGATTAATGTATTAATAAATCCGAGGGCTTCTGGAGCTTTTGGTGCAGCAGGTTCTTGTCCTTCTGGTGTCTCTTGCACAGCGCCTTTGTAATATAAGGTAGTTGTTTCTATATCTTGACTTTGAGCGTTTCCATATCTAATTACGTTTAAACATAGGCGATCAAGGACTGCCATTGCTTCACTTGCAAGTCCTGGAGTTTTTGTTCCGTTCAACACTTGGATTTGTACTTCGTTAGTATTTACTTCAGGGTAGTGGAAAATAAGGTCAACATATTGGTGAATGAAATCATAATTGTTCCCAATTGGAACAAGTACAAAAGCTCCTCCGAACAGGGCTCGTTCTGGAACGTATAGGAATCCTCCACAACTTGTTGGATCATCTGTGATTACACGTGTGATTATGTTTTCTTTGCCAATTCCCTCAGAAAGTTTAGCAAGTTCTATTATTTGGCGTAGCGATAAATTGGTTTCGAAATGGGAATTAACAGAATTATAAAGGGATGTGATTTTGCCTGGGTTCAAAAGTACGTCTTTGCTGAGTGCGGTTTCTTTTATTGCAAATAATAGCTTTTGTTGACGTTTCGATCTGTCAAAATCACTTGTAGTTTTTCGGCTGCGCGCATATTTGAGAGCTGTTTCTCCATCTAAGACTTGTAATCCAGCCGCCAAATCAAAAGTTTGATATTGAATTGTTCCGTCAAGTGGATAATAAGGATCATGAATTGCATTTTCTACGTTTACTTCAACTCCGCCAAGGCTTTCTACGATGTCTTTGAACCCTTGAAAATCTATTTTCACGTAGTAATGGATTTCAACCCCAGTGATGTCCTCTACGGCTTCTTCGAGAAGTTTAATCCCAGTTTCAGAGTCATATTTTTTATTTCCCATTTCATAAACTTGGTTGATACGGCTCCAACTATCTAATTCCTCAATGTCTACATAAAAATCACGAGGTAATGAAAGCATTGGAATAATATTGTTGTCGTAATCTATACTTGCGAGGATGATTGTGTCTGTAAGGTCAGCTCCATCATGGTCACCACCCCCAGTCCCAAGAAGGAGAATATTTGTATTGCCATAAACATCTGTATCTAATTCTTCACCAAAAATACCAATTACATTGATTAGGCCAATTTTTTGTATTATTGCTGAACACCCGTAAAAAAAGATGATAAATATAATTATAATTGTTGCAAAAATCCCGAAGTAATGCCGATGGGTTGTATGGTTTACATCAAGAAGTCTTTGTTTCTCATCATTTTTTTTAAAGATCCATCCGAACAAAAAGCCAAAAATTCCTTTAATGATAATCCCAGATGTTTCGAGGATTGGATTCTTTTTATTATATTTAATTTTTCTCCTTTTAAAGTCCATAAGTGTAAATTACCGTGAGGTATAAATCTCCCCATTCGCTTTGAGACATTCCAAAGCCAGCATCTGTCCAAATTGAATCCATTATGTCGCTGTCTTCTTTTAATTTTTCAGCTAATGAATTTAAGGACCCTTCTTGTAAAATATATGCTTTACCTTCTTCTGTGAAACCTGCATTTTGCACTGTATCAATGAGCGTTATACCAGAAGGAGAGCTAAAAGAAAAGAAATTTTGACTTGTCATATCGTTGCTCCAATTTCTTGCAATCTCTCTTAAATCTGAATTTAATTTGAGTGGATTTGATCTTTCAAAATTAATTGTTGTCATGAGGTCGTTTTCGAATTGTTCTATCTCATTTTCTGTCCATGGGTCATTAGAAAATTCTTCTACTATTAGTAAATATCCGTTTGCATCTAAGGTAATACCAAGGCCGACTTTGTCCCAATCAGGGTTCAAGATATTACTGCGGTGGATTGCGCTTCGCATTAAAGCTTGATGTCCGAAATAAAGGCTTGGTGAGTGAGCTAGGTTTTCACCTACTTGAGTTTTAATATTGGCTGCGATTCTACGATCTTCAGGTGTTTGGTTTTCTAAATTTATATGTGCAAAGTAATTTTTAGTATTCATGTCGTTTGCATGATTTTGTGCAAGCGTATTTAATGCCTCGTCCTGGACAATTGTGTTCAAGTTGTGATTTGTGCGTTGTGTGTTGATATAGCTTAGAAGTTCGACGCGAGCGTTTGCAAGGTTCAAATTTCCTGTTGTTTCAAAAGGATCTTGAAGGTCAAAAAAATCTGGGATTAGTGGGATTTCTGTCCCGATGTAGACAGGGGTGTTTAAGATTGCCGATCCTCCTTGATCATTAATTTCTAAAATATAAGTTCCATATTGATCTGGAGAATATGTAAAATTAAATGATGATATAGCGTTAATTAAATCATTACCAAAATATTGAGTTATAGTCCCATTGCTTGATATTTCAAATGTATCTGTAATTCCATTAGGCTTAATTACAGCTCCTTCTGCAAAAATATTTTCCATTGTAGTTCCTGCGACATAAATATCTCGCGGGGATGTTAATGCTTCGGGAAGTGAGTTGTAAACTATTGCATCTTCGACTGATATTTTGAATTGGTGCAGAATTGCTTCAAAACTGTAATCATTACTTTTTGTCCATTTGCTCTCCAAAATCAGTGGGGCAATGGATGTTGCTTTAGCTCCGTAAACCCTGAAAGCAACGTCACCTTCTTCAAAAGTTTTGAAATCTTTATACATCACATCTAAATATTCCTGATCTCGTACAAAAAAAGACTTCACGGTGTCATTTTGTATAAAGACAACACGGAAAACATTATTTCCATTACCATCCCATGAACTTTGGGTTGTGTCATTTTTGAATTTGATAGCAAGATCTGAGGGGGTTGCGTTATTTACTGTTGCTCCACCTACAGGGACGCCATCTAAGACTTGAATTTCTGCAATTTTGCTTTCTCCGCTGCTGCCAGGGACAATTCCAAGCTTGTATGTTCCAGCATCTCTGAATATTACTTGGATTTTGAAATGCATTCCATCAGTTTGTCCTATAAAATGTTTATAGTTTGAGTTGTCACCTGTATTATCAGCAATAAACGCAAAAATAGTATTATATGTTCCTTCATTTTGAATATCTCCTTCAATTATATAAATTTCATCTTTATAAAACGTGTTTGGGATTTCATGTGTCAGAATAATATTATCAAAGAAATTTGCCGCAATTGTCCCTGATGAATCTAGATTTTCTAATTGAGGGATTTCATTAATCTTATCTTCAGCAGTTTTGTCCGGATAATAATTGCTGACATCTTTAATAATGCTTAAATACATCAAGTTAGACATATATCCGCGCGAAATTTCTTCTGCTGGATTGAGAAGAGTTGTTTCTTTTGGGAGCATTTCATTTTCTTTCGCAAAGTAAACATAGGGGCTGTACCATATAAATCTGAAGGTATCTTGATATGCCGCTTCAGGAACCTCGGCTAGATCTAGTCGATCCCAATTTTGTATTTCTCCTAAAATCTTCAGTGCCTCTACTTTATTGATAGCTTGTGTAGGGCGAAAAGTCCGGTCCGGATATCCCTGAACCCATCCTTCATATTTTGCTTTTCTTAAATAAGGAGCATACCAATCATTCTCTGAAATATCTGAAAATCCAGTTTCATTACTTATGTCTAATTCTACATTTGTGCCTTCCAGGACGATTTTCAAAAATTCAACACGATTGATTGTTTGCTCTGGCCTGAAAGTCCCGTCCTCATATCCCTGAATAATATTTTTTGATTCTAAATATGAAATCGGGGTGCTGTATTCATGGTCGTATGGGACATCGTTAAAAGTAGATGCGAAGGCAATGTTTGGTATTGAAAATTGTAATATCAAAACCGCCGTTAAGCTTAGGATGGAAGCTCTTTTCATACATTTTGTTTCAAGTAAATTCAGCTAAAACATAATACCCTTTTATATGTAAAGATCAAAGCTCAAAAAAGCTAAAAGGCCTTTGACATGGTGTTGTCTTTTCTTTACAATTCCCCTCGGCTATTCATTTTTTAACCACTATATGTATGAAAGCTTTTGCTAAGCTTGCTATGCTTACATTGGTTGCTGGTCTTATGACATTTTCAGTTGGTTGCTCTGGTGGAGGGGATGCCCTTCCAGAAGGGAAGTCTCCAGAAGATATCATAAAAGCTAGTCTTCTAATGCAAAGTGAAATTACGCAATCTGTTTTCGAAATGAAAGTAGATGCTGATTTGAAAGGAACAGTTGATGGTGAGGATAATTCTTTGAAAGGTAATATGAAACTTTCTGGAACTACTGATATGGATGCTAAAACAATGCAAGTTGTATTTAGTGTTGATGGAAATATGAATGCTGATACTGTTAAGGCTGACTTAGAAATTCGTGCGAACGCTGATGGTGCTTTCGCGAAGGTTGGCAAAGTTACTGTTTCTGATAGCGATATCCAAGATATGGTTGATTTATTCTTGGCTGATTACATTGGAAATTGGACAAAACTTTCTTTCATGACTGCAGAAGATGTTGTTGCTGATGGATACGGTGAGATTGAATATAGTGAAGGAGATGTTCTTCCATTTAAAGATATTGAATATGTTGGGACAAAAGATATCCTAGGGCTTAAGAGTTATCAATTCCATGCTACTTTAGATGAATCACTTGTAGCAGACATGATGGCGGCAACTGGTGAAAGTGTTGATACTGACCAATTCTTAAAAGCAGCTGAGATGGAAGGTGATGTATACGTAGCTGTTGCAGAAGGGTACTTCACTGGATTTGAAGGATCTATGAAGCTTAGTGATCCAGAAATGAATGGAAATGTAAAAATCTCTTGGTTAATTAATCCTACAAAATCTGATAACGTTGCAACTCCAAGTTATGATAAAGAGCTAACTGAAGAAGATATAGCTGCTTTGATGTTTGGTGGAGCGCCAATGGGAACTGGGGCAGAATTTGATGATGCTGCTATGATGGATGATTTTACTTATGATTCTGATTATGATTACGCAGATGTTGAAATGGATCCAGAATTATTGCAAATGATGGCTGAAATGGAAAATGCTGGAATGTAATTTTCTGATTTTAATTTAAATTTGAAAGAAGAGTCCTCGCTTAATGTAAGCTTGGGCTCTTTTTTTCATGCCAAACGGCGGCGAATTGATCTTGAAAAGTTTCTACTATGGCCGGATTTAGGATTTCTATTCCGTATGCTTCTTGGCTTGAAGATAGTAATACTTTTTGTTTACCAATAAATTCTACCGGGATACATGCTGGTAATTCCCATAAATCTTCAGTGAGAGTTAGGTGGAATTTTTGGTTTAAAACATCTTTTTTATAATGTGAATGGATAATTATATTTATTTCTTTGTCTTGGTTTAGGAGTGTTGGTGCAAATTTTGTGAAAAAAGAATGTTGTTTTGACGCTGGTAATGCCCAAATATCAATCTTGTCTTCCTCGAGCACTTCATTAAATATTTTTGTAATACCGACTTTCCCAGTGTAAGATTTTAGGCGTGGAGATATTTGCGCGCGATGCTTCAGGGCTTCGAATTCTGGCAAGAAGTCGATTATTTCATCTTTGTAATGCATTAAGTCACGATTTTTCTCATTTATATACGCAATAAGTTGATTTGGTTCGATTGCAGAAAAATATTTAGTTTGATTTTTCTCGAATTGCGAGATTAATCCTTTCTTGATTAAAGTTTCGAGAATAAAATAAGTAGTTCCGCGATTAAGGTTGGCGTTTTTCGCAATGACGCTTGCTGGATTTGATCCGACTTTTAACGTTATACAATATGTAACAGCCTCCTTTTCGGATAAACCAATGTTGCGCAATAGTTTGATTAAGCTATACATCTTCTTGTTTGTCAAGTGGTCGTAGGCTATCTACTTATAACTATAATTGACTTTTTGTAAAGTATATGGTGTTGTTACATATACCCAACAGTGGGAGAATTTGTTTTTAATAATTATTTTAGGAAAGCTTTAAAACCGAGTTGTAAAGTTGTGACATGAGTAAACATTTGATCAAAATATTGCCGATATCCTTTTTGGTTGGAGCAATCCTTGGTGCGATATTTGATAATGTTTTGGGAGGTTGTTTATTTATATTGGTTTGGACGGTTTTTCTTACCTTGTTTTTGAAATTACGAGGGTTTAAATTCGGATATATGGCTGGTTTGATCGTGATATTTGTTTTGTTTGGTGTTATTCGATATCAACTTTCTTTGCCGAATATAACCCATGAATCTGTACATTATTATCGTAGCGAAGATTATGTGCATGTAATTCGGGGCGTGATTGCCGAGAACCCAGATCGTAGGAGAGATAAGGTTAATTATATCATCGATGTAAGTGAAATTGATTTGGATGGAGAGGGGCATGAAGTGAATGGCCGTATTTTAATTTCATCTGATTTGTATCCTGCATACAATTATGGAGATTTGGTTGAAATAAGCGGATATTTGATTGAACCTGCAGAATTCGAAACGTTTTCATACAAGAATTATTTGTCTTTGTATGATGTTTATAGTGTTATGTATCGTCCTAGAATAAAGCAGATTTCAGGGGGGAATGTTAATGTTATTTTCGCAACTTTATTTGCGATGAAGGATTCGTTCGAATCACAGCTTAACAAACTTTATCCTGAGCCTATGGCGAGTTTCGAAGCTGGTCTTTTGACGGGGTCGAGGAAGGGGATTCCGGAAGATTTAATGCTTGATTTTAATCTAACCGGATTGACGCATATTATTGCGATTTCTGGTTATAATATTTCGTTAATTATTGTTTTGATTTCTTCTCTTTTTAAGAATTTTTCTCGCAGGGCAAAGATACCAATTATTATTATATTTATTGTTTTGTTTACGTTTTTTGTTGGCGCTTCAGCTGCTGTTGTTAGAGCTTCAATTATGGGAATAATTGCTGTTCTTGCTCTTTGGTTTGGGCGACAATCTCAAATCCTAAATGCACTTTTGCTTTCTGCATTTATTATGACTTTGTGGAAGCCACAAACTTTACTTTATGATGTTGGTTTTCAGCTCTCATTTTTGGCAACTTTGGGTTTGATTGTGACTGGGAACAAAATCCAAAAAATATTTTCATTTATGCCTGAATCTTTTGGATTGCAAGAGTCATTTGCAATGACTTTTAGTGCGCAAGTTTTTGCTTTACCTGTGATTCTTTTTAATTTCAAAAGACTTTCAATTATTTCGCCAATTGCAAATATTGCTGTTGTTCCATTCATTCCAATTGCAATGTTCTTTGGTTTTGTTTCAGCTATTTTAAGTTTTTTTTCGTTTTCACTTGGATTTTTTTTTACTTTTCCTGCCTGGCTTGTTTTAAAAATAAGCGTTGTAATTACTCATGTACTCGCAAATATACCTTATGCTTCTATTGAAATAGAATGGTTTTCTTTGGTACATCTCGTCGCTTACTATGTTTTATTTGTGCTGTTTGCCTATTTCATATACCCAAATCTTCATAAGATTTTTCGCAGGGATGGAAGGCTCAACGTGAATCTCTTTCCAGTTTCCAATAGGGAATGAATATGAAACAACGCGGGTTCCTTTTTGTAGTTCCTTCTCGAATTTAGGAATGAATTTTTTTAGAGATTTTGGAAGCATGTAGCATGTCAGACAGTCAACTTTTGACAAATCGTGTTTGCGGAAATCTCCAAATATGATTTTTGCTTTTGATCGCCAAATTAGTTGTTTGATTTTTGCAAAAGCGTAAACAATTGGTGAAAGTTCATATCCGAAAGCTTTTGCTTTGAATTTGTTT
>JAHJMX010000121.1 GCA_018821175.1 Patescibacteria group bacterium | reverse complement strand
TTTCTTTTGCACCAAAAAAACAACCTGAAATTCAAATCCCAGCTAAAGCAAGTAAGGACCTTATAAAGCAAATAGAGGAGGAGAAAAACCTTACACCAGATGAAAAACAGAGCATGAAAGATGCAGAAACTTTGTACCAGGAAGGGCTTGCCTCTGTACGTGACTTGATTTCGCCGTCTTCCATGAATATTGAATATGATAAAATTAAAATTGAAGGGATGTATGCACAGAGCTTTTATGTTTTTGCATATCCTCGTTATTTAGATACAAACTGGCTTTCTCCTGTGATTAATTATGATGTTGGCATGGATATAGCTCAATTTGTATATCCAATCGATTCAGCTTCTATTATGAGGATTTTGAAGCGAAAAGTTGCACAAATGCAGTCGTCGATTCATATTGCTCAGGATAAAGGGAATGTTCGTGATCCAGCTATTGAAACTGCGCTTCAGGATGCGGAAGAACTCCGTACTCAAATTCAAAGGGGGCAGGAGAAATTTTTCCAATTTGGATTTTATTTCACTTTGTATGCTGAGGATCAAAAAAAATTGCAGCATATAGCAAAACAACTTACTAGTTTACTTGGAGGGAAATTGATTTTGACAAAGAGAGCTGATTTTCAAGCTGAACATGGTTTTACTTCGACTCTTCCACTATGTTTGGATGAACTTGAAGTTACTTTGAATATGAATACTTCGCCTTTATCAACAATGTTCCCATTTAGTTCTGCTGAATTAACGTCGGATAAGGGGATTTTGTATGGATTGAATCGTCATAATGATGGTTTGATAATTTTTGATAGATTTTCGCTTGAAAATGCAAATTCTGTTGTATTTGCCAAGTCTGGTGCTGGTAAATCTTACGCCGTTAAGCTTGAGATTTTGCGGTCACTTATGTTTGGTTCTGACGTTATTGTTGTTGATCCAGAAAATGAATATGAATCTTTGTGCGATACCGTTGGAGGTTCTTATATGAAAGTATCTTTGAATGCTGATAAACGTATTAATCCATTTGATCTCCCAGCTCCACTGAAGGATGAAATTGTTCAACCTGGTGATTTGCTTCGATCAAATATTATTAATTTGCATGGACTTTTGAAGATTATGCTTGGTGGAGTTTCTCCAGCAGAAGAAGGGCTTCTAGATAAAGCTCTTACTGATGTATATGCGCTTCGTGGAATTACTATGGACATTGAAGATCCATCATCTTTCCCACCTCCAACTATGGAAGATTTGTATGCTATCTTGGATTCTATGGAAGGGGCGAAAGATCTTGCAATTCGTTTGGCTAAATTTACAGAGGGGACTTATTCTGGGATTTTCAATCAACCAACGAACATAGATTTAACATCTGGTCTTGTGATTTTCAGTATTCGTGATCTAGAAGACGCATTACGTCCGATTGCGATGTATATTATTTTGAATTTCATTTGGAATAGAGTGCGAAGTTCCCTTAAAAAAAGACTTCTTATTATTGATGAGGCTTGGTCTTTGATGCAGCATGATGATTCTGCGAAGTTCTTAAATGGCCTTGTGAAACGTGCTCGTAAATATTATTTGGGGATTACAACAATCACACAAGATGTGGAAGATTTTGTGCAAAATAAATATGGGAAACCAATTATTACCAATTCTTCGATGCAACTCCTTTTGAAGCAGGCTCCAGCAGCGCTTGATATCCTGCAAAAAGTTTTTAACCTTACTGAAGGAGAGAAATATATGTTGCTTAATAGTGGGGTTGGACAAGGGCTTTTCTTTGCGGGTAATAAGCATGTGGCTATTCAAGTTATTGCATCATATGGTGAAGATAAATTAGTTACAACAAATCCTGAAGAATTACTTAAAGCTGCAGCTGAGGCTGTGAGTTATGGAGAAGAAAACTCCGAGGAGGATTTGGGAGCAAATCAGACAGAAACCGTTGTGGATGTAGCCGCAAGTGGGCCTGGTCCTGTTGAGAATGCAGCTAGTTCAGAACCTGAACCAACTACAGTTATTCCTGATGGTATGCCAATACAGGAAGATGGAACCCCTCTTGGAGAGAGTCCAGATCGAGATTAAAATGTCTCATTTGTTACTTTAATAATGATAATGCTTTTTCAAGCTGAGTATCTCTATTATTAATGAAATCTTGTTCTGTGATTGTGATTTCATAGTCAGGTTTAATACCGATCTTATTTATATAGGTCCCATTTGGTGAATACCATTTTGCGTTACTTAATTTTAGAGAAGAACCATCATTATATGTGATGATTTCTTGAATCTTACCTTTACCATAAGAAGTTTTTCCTACAATTTTAGTTCCATTCAAATCTCTTAAAGCTAATGCTACAATTTCTGCAGCAGAGGCTGATCCTTCGTTTAGCAAGATAACTATAGGATAAGATTTTAAGCTTGAATCTCCATAAGCTATCTCTGATTGTTGACTTCCATCTGCGAAAGTTAACGTGGCAATTGTTTCTCCGTACCCTGTAAAATGAGATAGTAATTGTTTCGAACTATAAAGATATCCACCAGGATTATTTCTTAAATCTAGTATCAACCCTTTAGGATTTTGTTCTAATAATTTTGTGATTTCGGTTTGAAATTGTGAGTGTGAATTCCCTGTGAATTGGTAATAATGAATAACTCCAACAGAGTCAATCATTTCAGTCTCTACATAAGGGATAACTATTAAATCTCTTTTTACTCTTGTTTCAATTGTTGTCTTGCCATCTCGTAATATTTTCAGTTTTACATATGTCCCGATTTCGCCACGCAGCAATTCAACTCCGAATTCCATACCCATGTTTTCTAAAGAGACACCATCTACTTCTAAAATTATATCGTTTGGTTTTAGGCCAGCCTTTTCAGCCGGAGAACCTTTTAATGGAGTGAGAATTGTGATCCCATCATCTTCTTCGCTTAGATAAATTCCAATTCCAGCAAAAGAATTTCCGTCTAATGATTCTTGATAATAAGAGGCATCAGTTGGTGTTAGATAAATACTATATGGGTCTCCAATTTGATTAACCATCGCTGTAATTGCCGCATAAATAAGATCTTCACGGTTGATACTATCCTTTTCAATATATTCGGTTGTTATAGTATCTAAAACGTCAACAAAAATTTTAAATGTCTCATCTTGCTGTATATTTTCTGTGTTGAATTGCGAATTTTCATCTTCTGGTAAATAAAAAATTCCACCGTTTTTGTGAATGCCGTATAATATATGTGCAATATCGGCTCGTGTTAGGGGTTTATCTGCAATGAATTCTTTTGATTTATAATCGCTCAACAATTGTAATTCGAATGTTTTTTGTGAAATTTGTGCATAAGAATCTGTTATTTTGACATCTGTATAACTTAGGGGGTTCGTGTATTTGAATGCGTCAGTTTTATATAAGTTGAAGATATACTTCAATCCTTCGGCTCTTGTTACTAAATCTCCCGGGTTAAAATTATTTCTTTCCAAAGAAGTTATGATGTTCAGCTCTTCAGCTTTTTGGACGTAAGGTTCATACCAAGCTGTATCTGCTTGATTCAAGTTGTATCCAGCACTTGCTAAAATCATCTTGAAAAATTCCGCCTTCGTTACTTTATTTAATGGTCTGAAATTTGCTGAAGCTTGATCAATTATAGGGATTTCATATGTAAAATAATTCACAGCATCGTAATACAAACTTTGCTTTTGTACATCAACGAAATCAGCAAAACATACAATAGTATTTGATGTGATTGTGATAATAAGAGTGAATACAAAAAATTTGATTTTTTTCATTTTGAAATGTTATTTTTTTAAATTTAATCGAGGCAGAGTATACATCAAACAATGCAGTCTTTTAAATTTACAAAAAGTGGCAAAAATGCTATAATTATAAGAAAATTTAAGGATTAACATGCAAGAAGAAAACAAACAAGAAAAACAAAACGGATGGGGAGGTATAAGAAAGGGACAAGGAAGACCAAAGGGAAGCACTAATCGTCCCCGTATTTCTTGGTATGTAACAGAAAAAGAAACAGGAGAATTATTAGAACTCGCAAAAGAAAAAGCCAAAGAAGGAAACACAGATATACTCAAATGGATATTAGAACAAGTATTAGGCAAAGCAAGACAAAATGTAGGATTAGACGGAGGAGAAGAAGGAACACCAATAATGTATCTACCAACAGAGATACTTA
>JAHJMX010000120.1 GCA_018821175.1 Patescibacteria group bacterium | reverse complement strand
CACTACAACTGGAAATGTTTATGTAGATGATAATCCCTCTGCAGCCGTAGGAGTTGTATCTGGATATGATACAAATGTTGCTGATGGGTCAAAAGCAAAACCATATACTAAAATCTCTCTTGCCATTAATGCAATCGGCGATGGAAACGGGACAGTACATGTCGCAGAGGGAACTTATACTGAAAATGTAAGTATTGTAACAAACAATATTAGTTTAATTGGTAGTTACAATTCATCATTTGGCTCAACTAATTTGGAGACAACTCCTTCTGTATACAAGGGAACTTTCTCCATGCGTGATAGTTCTGGATCTATAGAAGGCTTTTCATTCAAAGAAGCAAATTCAGAACAAATGTATGTCCTTTCATTAACAAAAACAAATACTGCAAAGAGTTATGTTGTTAAAAATAACAAATTCACAGATATTGATGTAAGTATGTCTGCAATTAAGGTTGACGCTATTTCTGGGACTGGAACTGGAACAATTACAATTTCAAATAATAAATTTGTAAATGTAAATTCATCTGAACAAGCTGTGATTAATGGATCATCAGCTGCTCCTGTCATAGTAGATGGTAACTTCATTTCAAATTCATACGCGAAAAACGAAGGAATAATTAAAGTTAATACAAATGACATCGTAAAAAACAATATCATTGTAAATTCTGATACAACTGCAAAGAGTATGATCGAATCATTAGGCGCTAAAATCTACAATAATACACTTGCATATAACGATAATGTAGAGACAAATGCCTTTGGGATACCAAGTGCTTCATCAAAATCAGCAATCAAATCAACAGGGAATAGTGAAGTTTACAACAACTTAATTGTTGAAAGTAAATATAATCCTGCAGATAACTTTCATGCACTTTCTACGGTTGATTCAGATACTGTTTCTTATAATGCAATTTATCCTTCAATAATGCAAAGCGGAGTTATCACTGGGGATAATGCTGGTGTTTTGTACACTTGTAATCCTGGTTTTTCTAAAAGCTCATTGGATAGTGGATATAAATTAAAAAGTGATTCTGAATGTATTAACAATGCAAAAACACTTTCAGCTGCAGGGAAAGATTATTTCGGAACATCACGTCCAATTGGAAGTGGATATGACTTTGGTGCAGCCGAATATACAACTAATGTCTTTGTAGGGACTATAGTCCCATTGGACAAGCCTTTATTTGAACTTGTAACACCTGAGCCTACTACTCCGGAAGGAGAATTGCTTGAAAACTGCACAAATGGAATTGATGATAATGGCAATAATCTTGCAGATTGCGACGATCCTGCATGTGCAAACACTTCATACTGTGACGAAGAAGTTGTCGAGCTAGAAGAAATTTGTACTAATGGACAAGATGATGATGGAGATACTTATGTTGATTGTGATGATTGGGATTGTAATGATCATTCATTCTGCGCAGATGATTCTAATGTCCCTTCTGGAAATACAGACACAGAAACATGTGATTGTAATTGGTCTGATTTGACAAGTGATTTTGATGGGACAGCTGCTAAAGGTCTTTGCGAAATGGATTGTATCGTTGGTGGATATCCTGATGGGACAGTCCGTCTTAACGAAAAGCTAAATCGTGCAGAACTCCTTGCAATTGCATTCCGCGCAAGTAAATATAAAAATATTTATGATGTTAATATGAATGCAGATTATTGTTTCAACGATGTAACTAGTCCATCTGAGGGGCATTGGTTTGCTCCATACATGTGTACAGGAAAAACCAAAGGATTTATCCAAGGATATGATGGAAATCTTGCAAAACCTTCAAATAATGTAATTCTTGCTGAAGGACTAAAAATGATGCTTGGTGCTCTTGATGAGAATTATGAAATCAATAGTACTGGAAAATGGTATATTGATATGGTTTTGAATGCTGCTGATGAAAATCAACTACCATATACCGTAGATAATTCAAGTGACGCCGACAATGTTGGTGCGGTTGAATTAACACGTGGAAAAGCATTCAACATGCTATATAGAATTTTGAAATACTAAAATCATCCATGTAAGTAAATTTCAAATAGAGAAGGGGAGGGCGAAAGCACTCCTCTTTTTTTAAAATGTGAGCGCAAATTGAATCATATTAATCACAGCCCAAGCTGTCAAAACGACAACAAGTCCGATAATAGAGTTCGTAATTGTTGATTTTGCGCCATCTTTATCATCAGTTGCTCCAGCAACAACATATTTATATCCACCAATAACGATAAAAAGAACAGCAATTAAACCAGAAAGCTTAATAAGGAAATCAATTATGTAAACAACAAAATATGGTACCATCCAAAATTTAATACGACCGGTTTTGATTGCGCAAGCGAGGATCGTATCCTTATTAAAATCAGCTTCATTGTTGATAAATGCCTTTTTAGGATCAGGTTTTGCTTCAAGTTTTTTTAAAGCACCAATACAAAAATCATTAGTCAGTTCCGTCCCAGGCAAGAAAGTCCCAATATTAGAAGCGCTATTATCTTCCTCTGTGTCAGTTTCATCTTGCGCCATAGCAGTCCCCATCGGTATTGCTAAAATAATCATTACAGTCAGTAGAAATATAGATATTGCTTTTTTCATCGCGTTAATTTAAGTTTAAACTCCGAGAAAGATTATAACAGCCACGAATTAATATAAGCAAATGAAAGATAAAGCTTTGATTGCCATTGTAGGAAGGCCAAATGTTGGGAAATCAACACTTTTTAACCGTCTTATCCGCAAAAGACTCGCAGTAATTTCTAGTATTGCCGGGACAACTCGCGACAGAATTTTTGAAAATGTTGATCTTGGAAATTACCAAGCAACATTAGTAGACACCGGTGGTTTAATTTACGGGAAAAAAGAAAATATCGAAGCTGACACTCAATCACAAGCTGAAATCGCAATCGAAGAAGCTGATTTGATTTATTTTGTTGTTGATGCAGGAGCAGAGCCTTTGGAAGATGATTTTGCAGCTGCGAAAATTTTACGCCGATCAAAGAAACCGGTTATTTTGATTGGGAATAAATATGATGGACAAGATGCATATGATGGCCTTTCAGGATTTTACAAATTGGGATTTGGAGCACCAACCCCTGTTTCTGCAATTCATAATCGAGGTATTGACGAATTGCGTGAAGCTTCAGAAAAAGTTTTGAAAAAACTCAAATTTAAACCTGGAGAAATTGATATAAGTCACGAGGAACATGAAGATGTCCGGATTTGCTTTGTTGGAAAACCAAATGTTGGAAAATCTTCATTAGTAAATGCATTACTAGGGGAGGAAAGAGTAATAGTTTCCGAGATCCCGGGGACAACCCGCGACGCAACCTACACGCATCTCACCCACAATGACAAAAAATTCACATTAATAGATACCGCCGGACTTCGGCGTCGCGGTAAAATTGAAAGAGGTATAGAGAAATTTAGTAGTTTGCGTTGTTTTTCAGCAATTGAACAAAGTGATGTTGCAATACTTGTAGTGGACTTTAAGGATCCAATTTCAAAACAAGATATGCATGTAATGCAATACATTATGGAGGAAAACAAAGGAATCATTATAGTTGCAAATAAAATCGACTTAAGAGAGGAAGAAGATGAAAAAAATGAATTTGCAAGTGAAGTTAAAGACAAATTTTCATTTTTACCATGGGCTCCACTTATTTTTGTTTCAGCAAAAAACAAGAAAAATGTAACCAAAATACTGGAAACAGCTCAACACATAATGGCAGAAAGACAAAAACGCATCCCAACTGCCGAACTAAACAATTTTATCAACAAAATTATACTTAAACACGTTCCTTCAGGAACAAAGCGTATAAAACCAAAAATTCTATACATTACACAGAGCGGAATTAATCCTCCTGAATTTGTATTCTTTGTTAATCAAGCGAGTTCGCTTCACTTTTCGTATAAACGCTATCTTGAGAATGAACTTCGACAACATTACGGCTTCGATGGGACCTGTCTAAAGATTGTGTATCGAAGTCGAACTGAGAAGAAGGCATAATGTATTGCTGCAACTGAACACATCTTTTCTTCCATATCAAAGAAATTGCTTTTCGAATATCTTCATTGTGGAATTTCAAGATTGAATCTGTAATAACAATTCCATCGCGATTTTCAAGCTTATTGGCTTTCTTTTCAGCACGAGAAGTCTGCCATTTGCGCAAAACATGTTCAATAATATTTCCAAATTTACCTTTGAATGGCCACTCGAGAATTCTCTGCAATTTACTAAGCTTTTCAGATTTCGGCAACAAATGTTCTTGTTGATCAATTTCATATTTAAAATGTTTCTTTATCCATTTGTTTTCAGCAATAAACTCACGATAAGTATCTTGACCAATCACTGGACTTAAAAGTCGAAGCCAAAATCTAAAATAAATATCATCTTCAATTTGCAAATATTCTAAATCAAGTTGATCACGTGAAATCAGAAAACTCAAACAAAGTCGCCCATTTACCTTATCACCAGAACGGCGAATTCCAAGCAATGTCGTGAAAATCAAGCTGAAAGTACGCGCTAAAAACAGCCTATTTTTTTCTGTAATGATAAACAAATCAATGTCACTTCCAGGCTGAACATCGTGAAAAGACAAACTATTGCAAATACCAACCATTCTCACGAATGGCAACATTTGGATATATTTTACGTATTTTTGCGCTTTTTTGATTAATTTGTTTGCAAGAATATCTTTTTCCTCTCTAATTTTAATTATGTGAGCTCGCCCTCTTAAGAACACAGAATGATTAACATCAATCAGGAATTCTTCAGTATCAATAACATTTTTCAATTCATTTCTCTCCCATTTTTCATACAATGCATAATCACAAATTTGCTCATGAGTTAGCGCAAAATCAAAGATATCAAAAAATGTAATTGTTTGCAGCAGTGCCTTTCTTCGCTTTATGAGATCTTCATCCATCATTACGATGAAATAATTAAAATCTAATTTGTGGGCATGAGTATACACCGAAATACAATTTTTACCAGCAAAAATGTAAAGAAAAATGAAATTAATAACCATCAACACACGTTATATAAAGTGTCTGTGACATAAACATGAAATCAATGTATAATCTCTAAGGTTTTTTAACCCACTCTTTTATGAGAAAAACAAACCTATTTCTCAGCATCATTTTGACCCTATCCTTGATGCTAACAACAAGCGGAATTGCGAATGCATTCGTATTTATTCCGGATTTGGAGATCGATATTCCAGATTACAATTTTAATTTGCAAAATACTATTTATGTAGACAATGCAGGTGGGAATGATAGCAACACAGGTTTTGGGGCGACTCAACCTGTAAAAACAATTACAAAAGCTATCGCATTGGCAAATGCTGGAATAATGGCAAATTATGACATCGTAATTGCAGGAGGAAATTATACAAATGAAACTTTTCCTTTGACAATTGATACAAAAAACATTTCGATTTACGGTGGATATTACAATAATT
>JAHJMX010000119.1 GCA_018821175.1 Patescibacteria group bacterium | reverse complement strand
TTTTGTCCAACACCTCCAACGCCCGCAATATTGTCTGATGGATCACCCATCAAAGCCTTCAAATCAATAATTTGTTTTGGATTGAGGCCAAATTTTTCTTGAACTTTCGCTTCTGTATAAACAATATTTGCCGATCCGCCTTTGAGCGGACTTAAAACAAAAGTATTGTCACCAACAAGTTGAAGAGCGTCTTTGTCGCTCGTGACAATGTAAACTTCGATGTCAGAATGTATTTTCATTGCGCTGGAAATAGTTGCTAAAACATCATCTGCCTCAAATCCCTCTTTTTCAAAAATTGGAATATTTAATTCATGTAAAATTTCTTTAATTCTACCAAATTGTTCATAAAGCTCATCTGGCGCTTTCATTCTTTTTGCCTTGTATCCATCAAATTCATTATGTCTGAAAGTTTTTTTTGCAACATCAAAAGAGACCACCACATAGTTTGGCGTCATTGTTGAAAAAATATTAATTAAAATCGAATAAAACCCATAAACTGCATTTACAAGTTCTCCATCCTTTGTTTTAAAAGGGGGGAGTGCATGGAAAGCTCTGTGCACAAGCGAGTTCCCGTCAATGATGAACATTTTTTTAGACATGGCTCTATTAAATCATATACACCTAGACTGTCAATTATAAGTAGTGGCAAAAAGCGTGAAATATTGCTATAATTCTCAGAAACAACAATTCCAAATTAAAAAATAAAAACAAAATTTATGACCTTATCAGTAATTGCAAAGAAGGCACATATAAAGTCTTCCAAGAAAAAGACAGTACCGGCGGTTTTTATAGTTACAGGTAAAATTGCTGATGATATAAATAAAAAACACATTCAACCTTTACTTGAAGGGCTTTCTCATTTGGATGTAGATGTAATTGGTGATGATTATCGTGATATTAACAAAGCTATTTCTGATTCAGATATTATTGTGCTCTTGGATAAAAATGAAGAAATTTTAAAACTTGCCTGGTCACAAGGCGTTGTTCCTGTTACTCAAGCTTTTAATCGTGATATTCAAGATTACAATCCAAATACAGAAAGTGGGAATGCATTCATATACAAAAATGTTGATAAATGGGAAATTTTCGCAGCTGTAGTAAGAGCACTCGAAACCCACAAATTCCCTTATGATTGGAAATTCATCAAAAGATCTTGTATGAAATTGGCTTAATCTAAAGAATTACTTGAAGAACTTCCTCCAATATCAGTAATTGTTTGAATGATGTCTCCAAAATCGATATATTCGATTATGTTGAGACCCATTGCTTTTCCTACTGTCCCAACAATTACAACAGCTAGTACTGTAACAACAAGCCCGATTATTGCGTATCTGATTGTTCCAACTGCCTGTTTGATTTTTTCTTCTTGTCCTCCAGAAAGGATGAAAGAAATACCTCCAATAAAAATAAAAATTACTGAAAGCAACCCTGCCACAATAATTGCATACGCAAGGCCTTTGTTGATTATTTCAAGAATGTCGTAGTTTTGGGCAGCCTCAATTATTGATCCAGAGCGATTCATATTAAAAATGTATTAAATACAAATATTACTGTTTTTGGAAGTAGTTTTATGCAGCTACTTCTTCACCTTCAGGTTCAACTATACGCAAGTTTACACGAGCATTGTTTTTTGATCCAATAACACGCAACAATATACGCAAAGATTTAGCGGTTTGTCCGCTTTTCCCAATAATCTTTCCCATATCATCCTTGGCAACCTGTAATGTGATAAGAACTCCCATTTCATCAACACTGCGAGTTACATTTACAGAATCGGGATCTTCAACGATCATTTTAACGACATGTTCGATAAAATCCCTGTCCGGACCTTGACTTGTGTCGGTTGTTTGGTTCATAGGCTTTAAGAGATTACAGAATAGCAGTAAGTGGGTTCCCCCATTATTACTCAGATTTTTCTTCTGCTGGTGCTTCTTCTGCCGGTTTCTCAGCAGGAGCTTCCTCAGCTGGTGCAGGTGCAGCAACTATCTCTGGTTTCACCTCTGGTTCATGTTTGCTTTTTCGTTTCTTAGTTCTTGGTTCAATAAATTTTTCCATATCGCTAACACCATTGCGTTTTAAAAGTGATGCAACTGTGTCGCTTGGTTTAGCTCCTTTTGCGATCCATTCTTTAATTTTCTTCTCATCATACTCTAATACTTTTGGATTTCGTGAAGGCAAGTAATGTCCCAAAATTTCCTGGAATTTACCTTTAACCGCAGAAGAATGTTCTGCAACTACAATCCTATATGCTGGATAATTTGTTCTTCCAGTTCGAGATAATCTAATCTTAAGCACCTTATTTACTGTTATAAAAAATAGAAAAAACCCTAGTTATCCAAGGTGTTTCCAGTTTAGCTTAAAGGTGCCTATTGTCAAGCTTTGTTTTGAATGTTGATAGAGAACTTCTCAACTTCTTTTTTCTTGAGTTCCCTTAGAGCATTATTGATTTTTTCAAGCATCATGACTCGGCGCATATGTAGATGTTGAGCCCAAGCTGCATTTGCTGCATCAATAAATAGAATTTTGTCTTTATAATATCTAGGTTGAAGATTCTTTAGAGAATCGGGCCCGAGAAGTTCGTTACAAGCTTTTTTGAATTCTTCGACGACTTGAAGGGCTTGGAATTCTTTCGAATAACCTTTTTTATTTACAGTCTTATCTAAAATATCTCTTAATTTGATAAACATTTTTTGTATAGGTTGAGAGTTTCTTTTGCAGTTGTTTCCCATTGAAAATGCTTGATTCTTTCAAATCCTCGTTTAATCAACTTTTCTTGCAAAGCTTTATTTGAATAAAGTTCGTAAATTTTTTCTGCCATTTCTTTGTAATTTTCTGGATTGAAAAAAACTGCATTGTCCTCTCCTGCAACTTCTGGTATTGACGAAGAATTGGAAGCTGCCACTGGGGTTCCACAAGCCATCGCTTCTAGTGGAGGTAACCCGAAGCCTTCATAAAAAGAAGGGAAAATATACATTTGCGCTGCATTGTATAGTGCAATCAAATCTTTTTCTGGAACCAGCCCGGTGAAAATTACTTCATTTCCCAAATTACAATTTTCGATAGTTTCTTTGATTTCTGGATATAGCGGATTTTCATTTCCAGTCATTATAAGTTTTAAGTTTTTGCATTCAGGATGAGCTTTTATTTCATTGAAGGCTTTTATCATATTTGGAATATTCTTGTGTGATCGCCAAACCCCTGTGTATAAGAAAAATGGGTCAGAAATGTTTAATTTTTCCATCGATTCTTCAATCACATTTTGAGGCATTGGTTTAAATTCTTCTCCAACTCCTTGATATATGATTTGAATTTTTTCTTCACGAGTTCCAATTAATTTCATTAAATCCTTTTTGCTATTTTCGGAAATTGTGATGACTTTTATTGCTTTGTGAACAGCCGATCTAAATGTTAAGTGATATCCGAGCCTGTGAATAATCGAGCGTTTTTTTCGTCCAGGATAATAGGAAAGTGTCATGTCGTGGATGGTCACAATTGATTTTCCCATGTACAGGAATGGAGCGTTGAAATGGGTAAAAT
>JAHJMX010000118.1 GCA_018821175.1 Patescibacteria group bacterium | reverse complement strand
ATCCCCTTTTTAGTGACGACACGAAATATACAATTGAAGCATTAAAAAAACTTGGAGTTGAAATCACGCGAGTAACAAATAATAAACTGGAAATTCAGGGCACTGGTGGTAATTTTAAGAATCCAAATGAACCTTTATTTCTTGGGAATGCTGGGACAGGTATACGTTTTATAACTGCCTTACTTAGTCTCACCAATTTCAAAACAAAGATTACAGGCAATAGAAGAATGCAACACCGCCCAATCCAGGATTTGGTCACTGCTCTAAAAGATCTTGGCATACAGATTGAAACTATAAATAAAGATGGATCCCCGCCTGTGAAAATTCAAGGAGGTAATTTCAAAGGTGGAGAAATTGAAATGGACGGACGTATAAGTAGTCAATTCTTATCAGCAATTTTGATGATTGGTTCTTATTCTGAAAAAGGAGTTGTAATTAATATTAAAGGAGATCTTGTATCGAAACCTTATGTCGACATCACGATTGATATAATGAGTAAATTTGGCGTGCACGTTTCAAATGAAGATTACAGAAAGTTCACAATAAAAAGTGGCCAACGTTACGAATCAATGAGATATCTAATCGAAGGAGATGCATCTTCAGCCTCATACTTTTTCGCTCTTTCAGCTCTACACCAAATCCCATTGAATATAACAAATATTCCAATGGAAACTAAACAAGCCGATATAAGATTTTTGAATATATTAGAAAAAATGGGATGTACAATTTGTGATGATGAAAGAGGGATACAAATTGCAGCACCTAGTTCACTTAAAGCACTAGGAGAAATTGATTTAAACAGTATGCCAGACGCAGCAATGACAGTATCAATAATGGCAGCTTTTGCAGAAGGAAAAACTAAATTAACAAATCTAAGCAATCTCAAGATAAAAGAAAGTAATCGAATTGCCGCTCTAGTAACTGAACTTCGAAAAGTAGGGGTTAAGTGTAAAGATTTGGATAATGGTATTGAAATTGATGGAGATCCTATGCATAACCATGGGCACGCATTAATTTCAACATATAGAGACCATAGAATGGCGATGTGTTTTTCTATTCTAGCGAGCAAAATAAAAGATATACAAATCTTAGATCCTGAATGTATATCAAAAACTTATCCAGATTTTTTCAAAGATCTTAAGAAAACCGGGATCAAAGTTGAAATGAAAAACATACCTAACATTGCCTTAACAGGTATGCGTGGAAGTGGGAAAACAAGACTTGGAAAAACTATTGCAAAGAAATTACACAAAACTTTTGTAGATACAGATGCAACAATTGAAGAACAAGAAAAAATGACCATTCCGGAAATAATAAAAAAACATGATTGGGCATATTTCCGTGAAAAAGAAAAATATGCAATTCAGAATGTTAGCAAAATAGAAAATGTTGTAATTGGAACTGGAGGTGGCGCTATCATAGACAAGGATAATGAAAAAAATTTGAAACAAAACGCAACAATAATATTCCTAAAATGCGATCTAGATACACTTGAAGCACGATTGATTAAACAAAATCATAACAGGCCGGCATTAACTGACAAAAGAACTCTACGTGAAGAAATTGAAGAGATATGGGAAAAAAGGAAAGACAGATATATAGAAAGTGCAGACATTATTTACGATGTTGCTGAAAACATAAAAGTTGATCGCAAAGCTGAAAATATTATTATGGAAATATAATCATTAAACCCTTATATACAATGGAAAATCAAGACGCCCCAGAAATAGTAAAACACGAAAATCCAACTCTTGAACTAATAGAAATTCTCAAAAAAAACAATGAATTACTAGAAAAAATGTTCAAACTTCAAAAAAAAGAACATCGAACTCAAATTTGGGGGACGATTTTCCATATATTTTTTACAATTCTACCATTCTTATTGGCAATTGGGATTACTTATTATCTTTTCAATTTAGTAAATCAAAACATACTTGCCCTTAAAGGAAATGTCGACGCACTAAAAGATTTCATGGTTAACTTAGTTCCAGATTTTTCTGGCGTGGGAGAAAAACTAAACGGAGTTTGGCAAAATGTTACATTCTGGGATTAATCATATCTCAAATGCTTAACTGATTGCCCTTTACTAGCAATCTCTCGCATAGCATCAATCCCAATATTAATGTGTTCAGCCACAAAGTTTTTTGTAACACGTTTATCACTTGCATCAGTTTTAATCCCAGTAGAAATCATTGGCTGGTCAGTAACAAGGAGAAGTGCTCCTGATGGGATTTCATTAGCAAATCCAACCACAAAAATTGTAGCAGTTTCCATATCAATAGCCATTGCTCGAGTCTTTTTTAAATACTTTTTGAAACGAGCATCATGCTCCCATACTCTCTTGTTAGTAGTCAAAACTGTTCCTGTCCAATAATCTTTCCCATAATCTCTAATACTTGACGAAACAGCCCGTTGCAAATTGAATGCAGGTAACGCTGGTACTTCAGCTGGCAAGTAATCGTTCGACGTTCCATCACTTCGAATCGCAGCAAGTGGCAAAATATAATGCCCAAGTTCATTTTTTTTCTTAAGCCCTCCACATTTCCCCAAAAACAAAACTGCATTGGGTTTTATGGCAGAGAGTAAATCCATAACAGTTGCAGCATTACTACTTCCCATTCCAAAATTAATTATAGTTACTCCTTCAGCTGAGGCATTAGGCATATTTGAATCTTCTCCAACAACAGGTACATTATATTTCTTTGCAAAATACTCAACATAACTAGTAAAATTCGTTAACAAAATGTATTTCGTAAAATCCTTCAAAGGCCTACCCGTATACCTAGGAAGCCAATTCTCAACAATCTCTTTCTTTGTTTTCATAAAAAACTTGTTATATTTTCTATAAGGATAACATTAAGAAATCTTTTTGAAAAGTAGCTCTATGCTTTTTGACGAAGAAATGATCCAATCGGAAAATCACCTGCAATTTTAATTAATTTATTGCCAGCTCCACCGTGAACTGCATCAACTTCACCTTCATTTAAATTGTAAATCCCTTCAATTTTGACTTTAGATGTTTCTTTTGGAGTCATCACTTCTATTTCTTCACCAACAACAATTTTATTCCGAATTTCAACTTCATATAATTCACCTTTTTTATCGCGTACAACCCCTGCGAATAGATGTGTCTGAATTGGTTGATTCTTTTCATAGTGAATATCATTGTGATTTAAAGTCCCCTTCAAAAATCCCGGACTATATCCCCTACTAGCAGTCTTTTTAAGTTCATCCATTAAATTCGAATCATAATCTTTCCCTTCCATCATATTATCAATTGCCTTACGATAAACAGACGCAACGGTAGCTAAATAATAAATTGATTTAGAACGTCCTTCTATTTTGAATCCAACAACTCCAGCCTCAGCCATTTCCTTTAAATATGGTAATGCACAAATATCCTTAGAGTTAAATAAATAACTTCCTTCATCATCTTCTTCAATCGGCAAAAATTCACCAGGTCTTTTCTCTTCTTCCAAGT
>JAHJMX010000136.1 GCA_018821175.1 Patescibacteria group bacterium | reverse complement strand
CGATCGAGCACTGGCACCGCCTCTTCTTTGCGGAGGGCCACAATCTCCTCGGGTGAGAGTTCCAGTTTGCGGGCCTTTCGCTCCACCTGATAGAGGTCCCGGATGAAACCGAGGGCGATGTCAGCGTTCCCTGATTTCCTCTTGGAACCACCGGCCTTGAGCACATCCGTGAACTTGCGCCGACTGTGGCCCCAGCAGGCCACATGCAGGATGTGTTTAAGGTTATCAAGGAAGTCATACCCCGCGTAGCCATCGCTCTGCACGGTCCCCACATACCCCTCAAGGAAAGCTCGCGGCACATCGGACCCCCGGGTGGGGTCGTATTGGTAATAGATGAGAGGTTTTCCTCTGTACTCTGCCCGCACCACCCACATGAAGGACTTGCTCTGGGGCGATTTATCAGCCTCCTTGAGCACCTGCATCCAGGTTTCGTCTATGCCCAGGTAATTCTGGGCACGCATAGTGTCTGCGGTGAGGTTGTAGAGCACAAACATAGCGTCCATGGACTTGATGGCCCAGTTGGCCATGTTGTTGCGGCTGATTTTGATGCCATCGCGCATAAACCGCTGCTCAAGCCGATAAAAGGGCATCCCTTCAACGAACTTGGCATTAAACAGGTAGGCCAGGAGGCTCGGCGTGGTCATGGACTTGGGGATGAGCTGCGGCTCCACAGGTGCCTGCTTAACCGTGGGGCCATTACCATTGATGCCCTCGCACACCTTGCAGGTGTATTTGGGATAGATGTGCTTCTCCACGATGAGCTGGGCCGGGACAAAGCGGAGCCGCTCGTTTGTGTGCTCCCCGATGCGCTGCATCTGGGTGCCGCAGCATATGCGCTCCTCGGCGGGTACATCGTGGAGGTGCTCTTCACGGGGAAGATGCTCCGGGAAAGCATTACGCCCGCCGCGTTTGCTCTTTCGCTGTGACGCTGAATCGTGCTCTGGCCCCTCCTGCTCAGGAAACTCAACTTCCTGCTCAGGTTCATTTTGACCGAAGAGCATCAACTGGTTGGCGGGAGCAGGCTTCATCTTCTCGCTTTTTGCACCGAAAACCGCCTGCCGCAGGAGAGCGTTCTGCTCCTCAAGGTAGGTCATATGCTCGATCATAATGCGCATCAAACGGTGGGTTTCCTGAAGATTGCCGGGCAGGTTGTCTGCGTCAAAAGTCATGCTCGAAACATACCAAAACCCCATAAAATATCAATCAAATAGTGCGCATTTTAGCATGTTTTTTCTATGAGATTACAGAGTATTTTTGGGGTCTGTGTGCCCCCTTTTGCTCAAGAGAGAGACCGTCCAAAAGCCACCCGAGCTCACGGGCCGAGATGCCCAGAACCTCACCCTGATTCTTCGGCCAGGTGAACCGTCCGGTCTCCAGCTTCTTGTACCAGACGCAGAACCCATTCACGTCATAGTAGAGCAGCTTGACGATGTTCCTCGCCTTGTTGCAAAACCCGAACAAATGCCCCGAGAACGGGTCCTGCTCAAGCACATCAGCCACAAACATGGAGAGCCCGTTGACCTGCTTGCGCATGTCCGTGGCCCCAACCGCCAGGAAAATCTTCACATCCGGCAGCCTGAACATCAGGACCCTTGGAGGACGGCAAGGAGTCTTGTCAGGGCCACAGCCGAAAACTCCTCCTGCAGAGTCACACGGTAGGCACCCACCTGGAGCACCATCTCCTGAGATTTGAATGCCCGGGCGGGTGTATGCTCCACATCCTGAACCACCTCCCATGGTACCTCCACCAGCTTGGACTGAGGCTTCGTCGACTGCGGCATTGGCCACCTCAGTCGCTTCTTCCAGCCACTGAATGTGGTCACCTTGATCCCATGCTCCCGGCAATACTCCGCCTGGCTCACCCCACTTTCGCTCCACCTCTTCAGATGCTCACGCCACTGACGTCTGCCTTGTCTGTTTTTCACCAAAACCATGATGCCACCTCCTGGCACCAACATTGACACACTCAGCACCCCCAGAGAAGATGGTCATCCTTTCGCGCTTACTTTTGTTCTGCGGTGAGGGCATCTGGCATGGGAAAACGGGCCACCGATCCTCGGGCGTGGGGCTCAATTTCGCCCGCACCATAACCACGCTCCACGGGGGCACCCTCGAGGTCACCAACGGTGATGCAGGTGGCGCTCGTGCGGTGGTCTCATTCCCCTCATTAACGCGCGTTTAGAGCCGGGACGATGTGTGTGCTAAGGGAGTGGCAGATTGTAAAGTTCGGAAATGCCTTGTTCTGAGCCATATACAAGCACTCTGCCGTCGAAGAGCAGTGTGGCGGTGTGCCCCCCTCTGCCAAAATTCATGGAGTTCATTACTGTCCACACCCCGGTAGCCGGGTCGAATATCTCGGCGGTTGCGCTTGCAGAGTAGGTATAGGCTCCCGTCACAAGCACCCTGCCATCGTGGAGCAGTGTGGCGGTGTGGCTGGTCCTGGCAAAATTCATGGAGCCGGTGGCTGTCCATATGCCCGTAGCGGGATCGAATATCTCAGCGCTCGCAAGTGAATTTGAGGTATACCCACCGGTCACCAGCACCCTGCCGTCGGGGAGCAGGATGGCGGTGTGGATTGTCCTGGCAAAATTCATGGAGCCGGTGGCTGTCCATGTGTCAGTAGCGGGGTCGTATATCTCAGCACTTGCCAGTGGGCTTGAGATATAGCCACCGGTCACCAGCACCCTGCCGTCGGGGAGCAGTGTGGCGGTGTGGCGTGCTCTGCTGACCTGCATGGATCCGGCAGCGTTCCATACATTTGTTGTCGGATTGTACCGTTCGGCCGTATTGGAACCAAGCCCACCACCACCTGCTACCAATACCTCCCCGCTTAACAGCAGCGTCGCAGTGTGTTCAGAGCGCTCGTACGCCATGTTGCCGTTGAATTCCCATGCATCCGAGACCGGGTTATAGGCACTTGCCGTGGAATAACGGTGGGGGGCATCGGTTGCATCGCCCCCTAGCACGAGCACCTTGCCGTTTGGCAGCAGCGTGGCCGTATGGGCATAACGGGGCGGATTCAGAGCCGCGACTGTGGTCCATGTGCCTGGGGTTGGATAGATGTAAATGTCAACTGACTGACCGATACTCAACTGCGTGTCGGAGCAGGCGACATCAAGCACGCAGGTGGAGCATGCCTCCGTTTCTGCAGGCGTAAACCGGTAGAGAGCGTTACCGTCACCATTGGGTATTAGAGTGCCGTCACAGGTATCGAGGGCCCCGGTGGTTATGGTGAGTGCATCACCGTCGCTGTCGGAACAGGTAATTTCGTACGAATAGAGGGTACTTTCGTACGCAAGG
>JAHJMX010000117.1 GCA_018821175.1 Patescibacteria group bacterium | reverse complement strand
TCTACATTATTCAATTTATCTGAGTTCATATTATATGTGTTTATTATATATTAATTATTTTTTATCTACCACCTCTGTAATTTCTATTTCATTCTGATCCTTTAAACTTTTCTCCACAGTATCTTGCTTATTTTTACGGATCCATTCAGCGCGAATCTCCGCATAACTTTTCCCTTTAGAACCAGCATCAACTTTTTGCATAAATTCATTCAATTTTGATCGATAATTAGATTCAAGAGATCTTTGAAATTTCTCCTGTATAGAAGGATTTTTTGCAATTAACTCAGATGCAATCACATATCTGAAATTCGATCCCTTTTGCGCAATGATAATTTGAGAATCCGCAATCCCAAGCCCTTTTGCAGTAGCTTTAATAACATCCTGATAAACATATGTCAGAAATGCATCTCCACCTGTATGCCCCAATGTTTCATTCACAGATTTGAATTCCCCAATTTCTAAATTACGAACATTTTGACGTTCAAACCCTTTAAACGATGATATCTGTTTTTCAAGGTAAAGCATTGTCGAAGCCCCGGTGTAATTCCCGTGATCACGAATTGCTTCAAAGTATTCATTTTGCAATTTTTGATTTAACCGATGAAGTTCAACATCAGACCCTGCAACTCCAAACCTACGCAATAAATTACTGACTTTAGTATCTGTATCTTTAGGGGATTTAAGCAAAGTTTCGATTTGAGCCCTTTGATCTGCAGTAAGATTCAAACTATTCAAAGTCTTCAACCGTGAATTAAATTGATTAATAGCTTTTCCTGTAAGCTCAACTGTTTTTTTAGATAAATTAGCATTTTGTGCCTCGCCAAGTTCATTTTTTGAAGTGAAATTTTCTACTAATGATCTTCTTTCATCTATTACTCCTTCGCCTTTACTCGGTCTTTGATCCAAAATGATTTGCCCACGCCCAGTTTTATTTTTCGCTCGCTCCAAAAAGGCATCAGCATGCATCACTGCCTTTTTAGCAATATCCTTATAATTTTTAACATTACCTCCATCAACCTCAACAACTGCTGCCGTTGATCCTCCAATTTCAGCATGTGCTTTTTGGTAACCGGCTTCATCTGCAGTATATTTAGATTTCGCGATAAATTCCGCCATTTTCGCAATTTCCGCAGATGTCAATGTACTTCGAATTTCTTCTTTTAATATTGCCACCCGCTTAACCTCGGCCTTATGCAAAACTTCTTTTGGCACAACTCCGAAAACCACAATCTCCTCTCCACCCATTCGAACTCCATATACATCATATCCCTGTGAACGCAAATCAGAAACCATCTGATTTTTACTCTTACCAACAAGCTCAATCACCTTGTCACCAAAAGCCTCACCTTTAATCTCATTATTTGCTTTCATGTGATCAGCATCGTAACTCAAGAAGCTAACCTTTTTCCCCTCCTTGAGCATCGCATCGGCAATCACAAGCCCATTGCGATTCAAAAGTCCGGTCTTCTTATCGAAAAAAGTTTCCATCACAACCTCACGTTGCTCACCTTTTACCCCTAAAACATCAAGAGTTTCATTCACCGTCTTGTCACGAACAGATTCAGCTTCAACCATCAATTTTTCCATTGATAATGCTTGCTCATTTTCATAAACTTTCAACTCTCCATTGTTCGTTGGTTTATGCTCTGAGATTTTGGCATTGGCTGATACAGATTTAGTAATCCCCATCATTGCGGGCATACCAGTTAAAGCGGCAACTCCAACAACAGCAACTTTTTGCATCGCTTCTTGCAAATTAACTGGCAAATGCTGCGCAAGTCGTGGATGTTTTTTCAAGAATGTTTCGTATGATCCATTGCATTCATCAACGAAGCTTTTCCATGCATTGCGATATTTTTCAACGTTAAGCGTTTTCTTGAGACTGTCTGCGTTTTTTTTGAAGAATGCTTGTGCTTGTTCAAGCGTTGTTTTGCTCTTCCCAATCTGCAAGTTAATCCTGGTTTCTCCTTTCGCCACAATAAATCCTGTTCCGCTTTCATTTGGTAAAACCAAGAAACCGCGCCCTTGGAATTGTGCAAGCACTTCCGTGGCATGCTTGTCCATCACTTTGTATTCATTCTTTCCAGTCTCAAGAACATTATGAATGCGTGCTGCCTCAGATTGTGGCGTCAAATGAATAGACTCGATCCCTGGATATATTTTTTGGACTTTATAATCGACTTGTTTTTTGCTTCCCGTACTATAATCAACCTCATACTTAGTCATAAATACTGTCACGACTCCATTTGGATCAATGCTCGTGTCAACTGTTAATTCTGTTTTATTCCCAGCATTTTGTTTTGCAAGTTTTGGTTTAAGATTTGCATTTAAATTCGCGACAAAATCTGTCGCTTTTACGGCTGAGTACGTCATCATATCCCCCTCAAATTTAATCCCCAATTCTGTAGCATTAGTTTTAGTCACAACACTATCTATACTTGTTCCATCAGTTGCATTAATAAGGGAAACAAATGCGCCAAATCTTGGGTCGATTTTTTCTGCAATGTTTTCTGTTGTTTCTTCAACCCCTTCTTCACCAACTTCCATCCAGAATCTTTGCCAAGCTGTTAGTTCTTTTGCATCAACCAAGCCTGCCTGTAGCCCCTTAGTTCCTGTTAGTGATCCTTTGATATTCTTTAAGACAGATAGAGATTTTCTTGCAAATCGAGCTCTATATAAGAAGTCTGGCGCTTTTGCCCATGCTTTCAATGTCGATGACATCCCTTTTCCTGCACCAATAAAAGCTAAAGATAATAGGTATGATTTAAAGAAATCTTTTTTTAATGTTTCTATACCCCATATTTTCCCATATCCACCAAAATCATATATCCCCGTTGCTTGAAAAGCTGACGTGATCCCTTTTTGTCCCGCTACTTGCCCTATCGCAGCTCCAAAAGCCGAAAGTCCAACTGTTCCAACAGTTGTTACCATTCCGATTTTGGAAGCCAATGCCGCTGCCGCCATTCCTCCTCCTACAGCCGCAACGATACTTATAGCCATAATTGCTGTTTGAACCATACCAGTTGCGAATTTTTGATTCCTATATTTGTTTTTTTCATTCTGTATTTCCGAAATTCCTTCATCAATTTTTTTGATCGAGGCAAGGCTTAGTGGAGATTCATCTGAATTTAAAGTTTCATCAATCTGATCTAAAAATTTCTGGAAATACTGTTTTCTTCTTGCCACTAAACTTGCTGGCATATCTTTAGGAGTTTCATTGATTGCAGCTACAACATCTTTACGCAATGTCTGCCTATCTTTTCGCACATTTTGCACATTTTGCTTAACCCCTAACATCTCCCCAATTGCATTCCCGTAATAGAAACTCCAGTTTCTTGGATATGCAGTCACATCCCTTTGCAATCTAGCTCCCAAACTATTAATCGGACTAAATGCATCTGAAATTCTTTGATCCTGCGATGCCATTTTTGAAATATATGGCGATAAAGCTTGTTGAATAACCGGGCCAAAGAGTGGTGATTCGACTACTCCATCAATTTTGAAAAGCGCTGCATATTGCTTATCTACAATTAATTTAGCGATGTTTTTTGGCATGTCTTTTGCAAATTGATTATTCATCAATATACTTGGCATTTCTTTGCCAATCGCATTTGCGGTTTCATCAATTTTTCCTTTATCAATTCCACAAAATTTATCTACAGTTTGAATTTGAGTCGCAAGATATTGAATTTTTGCTCTGCTCTCTTTAATTTGCTTTTTAAAAGCATCTTTTTCACTAGGTGACGCCAATACTAGGCTACTTTCAAGCTGTCCGATATATTTTACAGTTGTTGAATGCATTTGTCTCAATATTTGACTATACCCATGCAATTGCAAATATGAAGGTGCTATTTCTGTTTTTGGGATTTCCTCTATTTTTTTATATTTAGAACTCAAATTTTGGAACTTTTGTGCTTCATCTTGTTCAATAGCCGTCGTATCATCCAATGTTTGATTTAATCTTTCTCCATGTTGCAAAAATTGCTCTTTCAAAAGAGCTTTGTTGTTTTCTGACAAGATCCCTTTTCCATAAAATTCCTCTAATGCTTTGTTTATCTCTTGATATTTTTCTGAATTTAATTGTAGCCATTTGTTTTTTTCAACCTCTATTTTCAAGGTTGAAGCCTTTAACTCAAATGCTTGTTGCAAATTTGTCTGTGCCGCTGCACGAGGAGCATTAAACTCTTTATCTTCCGCTATAAACTTGAGCGCTGCACCATCTTGTAATTTGAGAATGGAGGCTACAGTTTTGCTTGTTTTATCACCAAATTGAAGTTGAGGCTTATTTAAATATCCACTCAGAATCGATCTTTTGATATTAACTTTCATTAAATCGCTTTGTCCATTAACAACTTGGTATGTATTTTCTGTTATCTCGGCTTGCAGTGCTTGTGCTTGCATAATCTCTGCAACTCTTTGATTTGTTTCCATCTCACCTAACAACTTTTTTTGCTCCTTGATATCTTTTTCATTTGCCTCAGAAAGTCTGCCTTTATTAAGTTTTTTGACACGGCTAATCTCCCTGTTTAAAGCATCACGTTTTCCAGAAATTTTCAATTGATCACTTTGGACTTTTCTCTGATGAGCTTCAACCTTTTCCTGAGTAATTGAAACTTTCTTTTGCGCGAACTTTAAAGCTTCTTGCACTTCCTTCTCTTGAGCTTTTAGCTGTACTTCAGCATCAAGGCTAAGTTTTATCTTTTCAACGGAATTTTTGCCTCCAGAAAGATCTAAGGTTAGATTTATCAAAAAAATTGAAAGAGCTTTGGAATCCATTCCATTTGCCAATTTATCAAAATTCTTTCCGTCAATTTTTCGCAATTCCTGAATCTTTTGAGCAAGAACTTTTGTAACTTCATTTGGTTTAGCGCCTGACTGAATCATGACAACAAACACTTTTTTGAAATCATCCGGATGTACTATGAATCCAGTTTTATCTAATAACTGACTGTGTTGTTCGTAGAGAATAATGTGTGGTTCCAGCTTTGCTGCTTCTGCTTTAGCTTTTTCGACATTCCCAAGACAATAGTGATTGAAAACAGTATCCAAAATATTACCAGCTTTCTTGATTTCTTGTGGCGGCATTACAGAAGCTTTTCCTAAAAGCTTTTGCATATTAATATTGATGGTTTTCAAATCAATACGCTCATTTTTTGGAATAGCTAAATATGCTTTAGCCTTCAAATCTAGATCAACTTTCAAATCACGAGTCTCAAAACTTTTCTTAGCTCCCTGAAGTTCATTTTTGACATTTTGGATATCAAGTTTCTCCTTCTCATAAAAGAGTTTGTTCTTGAGCTGTTCAGATTTTTGTTTTAACAACAAACGATATTCCGCCATCTCCTTTTTTGTCGCTTCATCCCCATCAACTAAATTATCAAGGGCATTAAACATCGCAGCCTGATATGTTTCTTTATCATTTTCTTTCCCCTCATAATCTAATCCATCAACAAAGCTTGATATTTGTTTTTGCTTCGTCTGGAAATAGTTTATTGCACCACTCTTAAACTCAGCCCAACCAGCATCAACTTTTTTTGGTACCTCTTTTGTTTGGGTCTCGAAATTTTGTTTGGCTTGATCGAATGGCATATTAAATTTCGTCTAATTCTTTAAGAATATTTTCAGGATTCTCATTAGTTTTTCCCGCATGAGCTTCCTGTTTTTTAATTGACTGCTTTATGAAATTATCAGAAAGCGATTTGATTTTTCGCTTATATTCATCACCAAGATTAGCTTCATATATAATCTTCAATTTGCGATTATTTTGAGCTTCACGCGCATTTACAAAAAAATCACGAATCTCATTTAACTCACTTTGATTCGCAGTATTAATAATCTCCATCCACTCTTTTTTCTCTGTAAAACTTAAATAATCTGCTTTATCAACAAGTCCATTTATACTGATTTTTGTTGTATCTATTGAATTTTTCATATTTATTTTTCGATAAATTTTCTAGTCACATCCTCACAAATTTCATCATATTTATCTGTTGTTTTATTTTGAGAAATAATTTTAATTTCAAACTTAATTTCTTTTTCAGACATTTCATCAAAATACTCAAAAAGCCTATTCCTCTCAGCAACGTCAAGCCTTGAAACTATGCGTTCCCATTCTTTCTTTTCATAATTCGAAAGACTTTTAACAGATTTTATTTTGTTTATCAGCATCTGTTCACTGATATTATCTGATTTTATAACCATATCTTTGCTTTTTTAATTTTTATTTTTCCTGTTTATTTAATCTTTTGATTATACCAGAAAATTACTCCGAAATAAAGACCTGAAGCCAAAAAACAGGTAACAATGAAGGTACGCTGGAAAATTTAAAAATAATAGGGTAAAATCCTCAATCGAGAGGTAAAAAGGAAATTAATTTAAGAACTTCATGAATAAAGGTTATTTAATACTTGAGGACGGAACAAAACTTGAGGGTTTTTCGTTTGGGGCAGAAACAGAAATGAATGGTGAAGTTGTTTTCAATACTGGAATGGTTGGATATCCGGAAAGTTTTACCGATCCTTCTTATACTGGACAAATTTTGACACTAACTTCACCTTTAATTGGCAATTATGGTGTTCCCGGAGATGAAAAAGATGAATTTGGTTTAATGAAAAATTTCGAAAGTGATCACATGCATATCAGCGGATTAATCGTAACTGAATATTGCGAAAAACCGAATCATTGGAATTCAAAACTCACACTCGCAAAATGGCTCAAGGAGAACAATATCCCGGCATTACAAGGGATCGACACTCGCGCCCTGACACAAAAACTCAGAGAAAAAGGGGCCATGCTTGGGAAAATCGTTTTTGACGAAAATTCAAAACTAGAATTTCACGACCCAAATACAGACAATTTAGTAGCTCAAGTTAGCACCAAAAAACCAATAACATACAAACGTGGGAAAAAACGTGTAGCTTTAATTGATTGCGGAGTAAAAAACAACATCATTCGAAGTTTACTCAAAAGAAACATAACGGTAGATCGTGTTCCATGGAATTACGATATTTTTGAAAATAAGTTGAAATTTGACGGCGTGTTACTTTCAAACGGCCCTGGCGACCCACAAATCGTGAAAGAAACTCACGCAATTGTAAAAAAATGTATTGATGCAAACATCCCTACTTTCGGCATCTGTTTGGGCAATCAAATGCTCGCAATTGCATCTGGCGCAAAAACATACAAATTAAAATATGGGCATAGATCTCAAAACCAACCATGCATCGATTTGCAAACTGGAATGTGTCACATCACTTCACAAAATCATGGATTTGCAGTACGCGAAAAATCACTCGCAAAAGATTGGGAAACTTGGTTTGTAAATGCTAACGACAATACAGTCGAAGGAATTCGACATAAGAAAAAGCCACTTATGTCTGTACAATTCCATCCAGAAGCCACTCCTGGACCAGTAGACACTAACTATCTTTTTGATCAATTCGTGGAAATGCTTTAACGATTTTCCACAAAAGAACACAAAATCTTCCTAATCAGGATTTCATAATCAAGATTCGCCTTTTAATTTAAACTCGTATTAAAAAAACATCCGAGTCTTTTGCATGTATTTCTTGTATTCGTCAGGAAAAATAACTTGTAGATGCTGTTCTTCAATGATCGCCTCCCAATATAAAATTGGGATTATGAAAAGACAAACAAACAAAACGGCCGAACTTGTCAAAACAAGTCCAGAAGCCACTCCTGCAAGTAAATATCCTGTATAAAGCGGATGCCTAATATATTTATAAGGTCCCTCTTGAATCAAACTATGCTTATCTTTAAGTAAATATCCACTCCAAGTCCAGTTGCTACCAAGTGCAATTCGAGCTTTAATAATCAACAAAATTGCCGCAGCAAAAACGATGATTCCAATACCAATAAAATACTTTTCCATTATCCCAGAAACAGCATCAAATGAAGCAAAATACATATTCCATGCCAAAAAACAACCAGCTATTAAATACATCAAAGTTGTAAGTCGCAAAACAATTCGCTGCCTATGCAAATCTTTATCTTCAAAAGCATAAATCCCACCACTAAGATGGTGTAATTTTAAATGTGTAATAGCCAAAATCAAAAAAATAATCATCCAACCACAAACTACAATGGCCCAAGGCACAGCGAACATTTCCATTCGTGCAAATTAATTAAATTTATAAAAAACTTGAACTGATTATATCAGTAATTCCAATTTTCTTCATACTCAAAAAATCACAACGTCATTTTTAATATATAAAAGAAAAAACCCCATCAATGATGAGGTTCAAATCTTATCAACAGTGTTTGTTTCTGTTCAAGATTTATTTTTGTTTTTGTGTGTGACGAGTACAAATCGCAACCCAACTTCGGCTAATATAAGTTTTCAGTCTGGCCAAGGACCGCCCGTTTTATGTATTTGACACATGTGCATAAAGCTACAAGGTAAACACCGAGCAAAAGTTTGTGTCGGAAACAAGAGAGTCACTATTTGTTTCCATCGCTGAGTAGAGAGGGAGAGAAGGTGAAATCTTTTTGATTTTTTTCACCTGCCCATCTTTTTCTACCCTGATTACTTCACATTTTTATCTGCTAATTTTGGCAGAGAGTGAAGACCGAGTTTTAAAGGAGCATTTTGTGTTTTTATTTTGAAACTTTTTGGTTGAACTTTTTGTTTTAACTTTTTGTTTCAGAGTATTGTATGAAATTGCAAAGACTTTGTCAAAAAATACTAGTAGACACAATTAGATTTGTATCGCGTGATAAAACTTCCAAACTTTCTACTAGCTTATATCTGACAAAGCGTTATTATAGTAAGGAACTGACAATTTAACGGAAATGAATGTATATTGCACTGGATATTGAAACAACTGGATTAAATCAAGAAAAGGACGATATCATTGAAATTGGGGCTACTAAATTTGATGATAAAAGGATCATTGATCGCTATACAACGTTTCTTTCAATTGATTATGATATCCCGGAAATTATTACCCATATAACTGGTATTAAATCTGCGGATCTCATTGGAGCCCCACATCTTGAAGATATACAAGAAGCATTGTTGGATTTCATTGGAGACCTTCCAATCGTAGGACATAATATTTCATTCGATATTGATTTTTTGGCTGAAAAAGGGCTTGTTCTAGACAATAAAATGTATGACACTCTCCCGTTATCTGGAATTTTAATTCCAGGAATGCATTCTTACAGCCTCGGTATTCTCACTGAAAAACTTGGGATTTCTCATGAAAATCAACATCGTGCCTTGGATGATGCTGTTGCTTCGGCAGAATTATTCCAAATTCTGATGAAGAAAATTACAGAAATCGATCCAGAAACTTTAAATGAAATCAAAGAACTTGTTGAGAAAACTGAGTGGCCACTAAAACGGATTTTCCTTGAAGCAAAGGCAAAAACCTCGAAAAAATCAAAAAAACCGAAAAAGAATTTATCGGATCAAATCGAAGCAAATCAAAACAATAAAGAATTTGAATTCAACAAAGATGAAATTCTATCTTTTTATAATGAAGATGGGCATATAAGCAAACTAGAAGAAGATTATGAAGTTAGACAGCCACAAATCCAAATGACAACGAAAATTATTGATGCCTTCAACGATGAGCGTAATTTACTTTGTGAAGCTGGAACTGGGACCGGGAAATCAATTGCCTATATTTTACCATCAGCATTTCTAGCAAAAGCTAATGATCAAAAAGTTGTCATCGCAACACATACAAAAACGCTACAAGATCAACTTTACAAAAAAGATGTACCAGTTGTACAAAAAGCCCTCAAGGCTTATATGGGGCTTAAAGATGGAGATGTAGATCCACTCAAAGTTACCGTATTAAAAGGCAGACAAAATTATTTATCTGTTGAAAGATTCAATCAATTCAGACAAAAAGATTCCTTTCAAGACCACGAAATCACATTGTTGATGAAAATTTTGATATGGCTACCAAACACACGAAGTGGAGATCTCGAAGAACTTTCATTACAAGGTAAGGAATATTTTGCGTGGAATGAAGTTTGCTGCGATATAATCAAATGTCCGCATCACGACGCCAGTTTTTCAATGAAATGTTTTCTCTCAAAAGCCCGCGAAAGTGCGCAAAATGCAGACATCATAATTACAAATCATGCTTTGTTGTTAAGTGACACGACAACACCAACACAAGTTTTGCCCCAACATGACCACTTAATCGTTGATGAGGCCCATCATTTAGAAGCTGAAGCTACAGAAGCCCTCACGATAACATTAACAAATGACAGTCTAGATCGACCACTTAGAAATCTTCGTAATTTAGCAAAAAAATATTTATCATACGTTGATGAAATTGACATTTTGCGAGATCGCATTGTTGTATTTTTTGGCTTACTTGGAATCTTCTTCGAAAAAAATTCGATGTATGCAAACAGCATACAAAATTTGCAAATCACAAGTAGTTTCCAAGGAACGCTAGAATGGCAAAAAGTTACAGATTCAGCCGAAAACGTACGTTTACAATGCACACAGCTCATCAAAGCGTTACGCGAACATATCAAGGAAGAAGAGGATGAAGAAATTGCTAAACTCATGGGAATTGAATGCGATTCCCTTCAAGAACATATAAGTAATTTAGCTATCGTCACAGAAGAAGCATTAGAATCAAATCTAAACAAACAAATAACATGGATTTTCCAAAAATTCGATGGGTCACTTGGAATCAAATCAGCCCCAATCGAAGTTGGAGATCATCTTAACGGTACACTTTTCCATGAGAAAAAAAGCATAATTCTCACCTCAGCAACACTAACGGTAAATAAAACTTTTGATTATATGAGGCAACAATTGCAACTCGACGAAACTTTCGACGAAGCAATTATTCCATCACATTTTTCATATCAAGATCAGGTTGAATTAAACATTTATGAAGATCTACAACCACCAAACAGCCATGGATATTTCGATCAATCTGCAAGTTTAATTTATGAAACTGTCATTGGAAATACTGGAAAAACACTAGTGCTTTTTACTTCAAAAAAGGCAATTGAAGCAACATATCTCAAGCTCGCAACAGCGCTTAAAGAAAAAGGAATTACAATTTTAGCACAAAACATATCTGGAGGTCGCAACAAAATTCTGGAACTCTTCAAGAAGGATCCGGATAGCAGCGTGATTTTTGGAACAAATACTTTTTGGGAAGGTGTAGATATCAAAGGATCAGCTCTGAGTTGCGTCATAATTCAAAAACTCCCATTCGATCCACCGGACGATCCGATCCACAAAGCACGATCTGAATTGCTCGACGATCCATTTTATCAATATCAAATCCCGAGAGCAATTTTGCGCTTCAAGCAAGGCTTTGGCCGCTTAATCAGATCTGCGAAAGACTCGGGGAAAGTTATAATTTTGGACTCACGTATTATCACAAAAAGTTACGGCCGAAATTTCCTTATGTCTCTACCGGAAGGAATAAGAATCAATCGCAAATATATAAGAAATTAAGGCTTCTTTGACTTCATCGTTATTTGATGATCAGGGAAAATGTTTTTATATTTACTGTAAATTTCATTCATCAATACTTCTAAATGTATTTTTGAATCAGCATCAATAATATGTTTACGATCTAATTCCTTTTTTTGATCTTCTAGCAAAGCATATATGTCATGTATAAGCTCTTCTTTGATATCTTCTTCCTGAATAACGGATTCCGAAATGTAAATTGCCTGATCAACGATTTCCTTCAAAAATATATAATCTTCTGATCTTTTCGCCGCTTCAATTAAATCTAAAATATCATCAGCATTAAACTCTTCAAACTCTATATCGTCATAAAAAGCATCCTTATCAAACAATGTACTGCCTCCATACAATTCTAAACGTATTAGCAAAAGGGATATTCTGGCAATTGAACGGTAATTTAGATTAAGAATTTTCGGATCAATATTTTCGGTATTTGCAACGATTTCATTCAACTCTTCATGCAAACCTTCCAACTGATCAAGGATTCCCAAAAATTCCTCATCATCAAAATAACCATTCTCCAAAAAAACCTCTGCACAACGTATTTCTAGATTATTAACAGAAAGCTCAATTGCTTGAGCTTCATCTTTTGAATCAATTGGCTCTTGTGAAAAAATTTCCATTATTACTTGAACAATGAATCTATATCTAAATTATCAGCCCAATCGTCACTATTGTCAGAAGGGGCAATCTGGCGACTCAAAAAAGTTGGCGCAGATGCTGGCTTTTTAACCACTTCTTTTTGTTTCTTTTGTATTTCTAAATATTTAGACTCCATAAGCTTATATAAACGTTGAGCTTCTTTATTTTGATCAGCTCCATCCCCGATAGGCAATCTAGAAAAATCGTCATTCCCTTCATACAAAACACTCAAAACATCTGAAATGTTTCTAAAATCTTTTATATCCAATTGGCCATCATTAGCTATATAAACCAAATCATTCATCATTTCACCAAACGAAACATAACTTAGATCACCAAGTAAAGATATTTTCACTCTATTCAAAAGCATTTCTGCAATTTTTTTACAATCTGCATCTTTCTTAATCCCAAGTTCTTTAATGTTCAATCTTTTGTCAATC